>CAZYCY010000069.1:0-9247 GCA_964646145.1 uncultured Thiotrichaceae bacterium | reverse complement strand
CACCAGCTAACTCCTCAGCCCCATCGTAAGATGGAGCGAGTTCGCTGTTTTTTACGCGACAAAACACCTGCTTTCGTCACTAATACAATGTTACGGTCTTTTTATGTAACTTCTCAATAAGTCGTCGGGGCAGTCTATCATTTTGAGAGTAGTGCCACATGGATGTGGCGATTACGGAGCAAAGGATGGACACGCCATAAATGCGTCCCCATGTTTACCAAAGCGGGGCTTGACGGTAGCATCCAATGCTACCGACAGTCTCAAAATGATAGACTGCCCCGACTTATTAAGAAGTTACCTTTTTATTGTGAATCTTTAGCATAATGTGACAATGTCACTGACTCTGCAATAGCAAAAATATAGTATAAGCACCCTATTAAACCTAACTGGAGAACTATTATGACATGTAATGTTGGTGGAATTGACCGTATTATCCGTATCATTGTGGGCGCTTTCTTACTTAGCCTGGTGTTTTTTGGCACTCAGATCATAGGCAATAATGTCGTCTGGGGCTGGATCGGTGTTGTGCCGTTGGCTACTGGTATTTTCAAATTTTGTCCTGCATATAGCCTTTTTGGTTTCAAAACCTGCTGAGCCAAATAAGATATTTCAAATACAGGTACACGACATCACCTCCCTGTTTACATACTGGTGTCGTGTATCTTCCGATGCTCGATCACTCCAGACCACCACCTTGTTTGTAAGCAATGACAATGTCCATAACATTGGTATTGCTGTTTTCTCCCTGTACCAGATCATCCGTCGCCATTAATACAACGCCCGCATTGGCTTTTTGAATTTCCTGCTCGATATCAAACCCCATTTTACCGGCTTTATGCGCGGTGAGCATTGAAACCACGGCTCCGGCGCAATTTGAATTACCGTCCATACCATCAGTTCCTGCTGCTAATAAATACAAATTATTAACATCAACAAGGTGTTGAGAAAACGCCAGCGCCAGTGTCAAATTACGACCACCTATGCCCGGTTTTTCAGGTAGGCAAACGGTGGTTTCACCACCCCATATATGGATACCGGGTTTTGCATCTTTTAATGCATGGTAAAGCATATTGGCCGCGCCAACTGCATCACCCTCAAGAAATTCATTATGCATGTGACAGGGTAAACCTTGTGCCTTTGCAGTTTCATATACTGCCTGCATGGCAAGCTGAATATTACCGATGATGTGGGTATCAACATTAATCGACTTTCTAGTGGATATTTCTATACCCTCTGGTTTTTTCGCTAATTTAATGGTCGATAGATAGCTATCAGTCTCAGTAAGAGGCGAAGTACAAACAAGTAAACCTGAGCCAATAAACTCAGCATTATCACCTTTAACATCGGACAGCAACAACTGCGTTAGTGAAGACGTTTTAACCCGAGTTAATAAACCACCGCCTTTTATTTTTGAAAACTGTTGTCGCCAGCTATTTATCTGATGAATATCTTTGCCGCTGGATAAAAGATACTGGTTTATTTCTTGTAATTGCTCAAGACTAATAGAATCAATCGGCACTTCCACTAATGAAGATGCGCCACCAGAAATTAAAAATAATAATTCATTGCTTTCATCCATTGCGGACAAAAAACGTAATAATACTTTTCCTGCCTCAATGGATAACTCATCCGGCATCGGGTGTGATGATGCCTGAATAATCGTGTTTTTATTTTTCCCGAGCTGCCTTGTGATTTTTGATGCTGGGCAAATCAACAACGATTTACTGGTTGAAGGTAAACAATCCTGTGCACCCTGTAACATTGCAGCAGCGACTTTGCCAATTGCAACACAGTGAGTAAAAGACTTTCTGTTATTCTCATGGCACCACTGATTAACCAGGTAACGACCATCAACTGCATCCAGCGCACTCTGGTATAACATCAGCAATAGTTCACGGGCGGTGAGTTCAGTCATATTATATCAAACAGATAAAAAATATTTACCGCTAAGACGTTGTGACGCAGAGAAACATTTTGTTAACGCATGCCACGCAACAAATCTGCTTTAATGTCTTCAATATCTTCCAGCCCCACGGCAATACGAATCAAACCATCTGATATGCCTGCCTCACTACGCTGCTCTGCTGTCAAGCGCCCATGCGTGGTGGTTGCCGGGTGGGTAATGGTTGTTTTCGTGTCACCCAGATTGGCGGTAATGGAAAGCAACTTAGTCGCATCGATTAATCGCCAACCTTCTGCTTTGCCGCCGCTTAACTCAAACGACAACAAACCACCAAAACCTGATTGTTGTGCTTTAGCCAGAGCATGTTGCGGGTGGCTTTCCAGTCCGGGATAAAACACTCTTTTGACTTCCGGCAGTTGCTCTAACCATTGGGCAAGCTCCTGCGCGGCAGCACAATGCGCTTGCATACGCAGTTTCAATGTTTCCAAACCCTTTAGAAACACCCAGGCATTAAAAGCACTCATGGTTGGACCTGCGCTGCGTAAAAAACCAAAAACGCCTTCACCAACCACATCATTTGAGCCACATACCGCGCCCCCCATGCAGCGACCCTGCCCATCAATGTATTTGGTTGCCGAATGAATAACAATATCAGCACCCAAAACGATGGGCTGCTGTAAAGCTGGCGTACACAAACAGTTATCAACGACTAACAAGCAACCATGCTTATGCGCAATCTCTGCCAGAGCTGGAATATCAACCAGTTCGGTTAATGGGTTTGATGGTGTTTCCAGAAACAGCAGCTTTGTCTCTGGCGTTATTGCCTGTTGCCAGGCTGTTAGCTCTGACAGCTCGACAAAAGTTGTTGCTATACCCAGTTTGGCAACAATATTAGTCAACAAAACCGTGGTTGTACCAAAAATGCTGCGGGATGAAACAATATGGTCACCCATTTTCAACAGACCCAATATTGTTGCAGTAATGGCAGACATACCGGATGCGGTAGCTACGCAACATTCAGCCACCTCCAGTGAGGCTAGCCGTTGTTCAAAAGTTCGTACTGTCGGATTGGTAAAACGCGAGTAAATATTACCCGGCTGTTCACCAGAAAATCGCGCCGCCGCTTCTGCCGCAGAGGCAAATACATAACTGGAAGTTAGAAATATGGGTTCACTGTGTTCGTTTTCATTAGTGCGCAGTTGTCCTTGACGCACTGCGCGCGTTGAAAACCCCGGGCTGGATGCTTCTTTTTTCTTATCTTTATTTGTCATGGTTTTTTTGCTTAGGGAGTCTATGATTAAGTTAATTAAATTCAGACGCAGGAAAAACTGTCCGCATCTTCCTTGAAACGAGGCATAATAATCACTCTATTGCAACGAACTTTGCCTGCATGGATGCAGATAAGGGGCGTTAGCATGGAGCGGAAATTCAGGGAAGATACGGACAGTTTTAACAAGTCTGAAATAATTGGACTTGATTAGAGACACTTTAACTATTGCTCGATAAACCGAAGTTGTAGTGGTCAAGTAAAACAAATCAATTCATCTGCCGACAACCCTTAATTGGATAACCTTTGCTGAAATAACTCGCCTAAGCCTATCATGAAGAGCGGTAGTTTCTCAATAAATTGGTATCCTGAATTACACTAAAGGTATTTGTAGATGAGTTATAGCTGAATCTGGTGTTCAACCAGATGAATCAAGCGGGGTAAATAGAAATGTTTTATTTATACTCGCACCCACGCTCTACATCACTGCCATTGACTTAAATAATTTTTAATTTGTAACTACTCACAGCCCAAACGCATGACTTGTCTCTACTGTTTAATACCATGAAGAGCATGAAACACATGAAGGATGTTTCTTGTTCACACGCGCCTGAGCGGGAGTGAGAAATAAAACCTTTATGTGCTTCATGCTCTTCATGGTATAAGTAATTACTTATCCTCGTTGCCGCACTCTGCGTGGTGACGAGATTATGCTTAAGTCAATGTCAGTGACGCTCTACATGGGTGCGAGAAAAACAATAAAAACAGACAATAGTTTTTTACAACGAGCTTGTCTTGTTATACGATTTTTTTAATAGGTGACGACACGTGGTAACTGCTTAGCCTGGCTTACCCAATCTGCCACTTGAGTTGCCGTTGGTATTTGACGCACCAGTGATTTTTCTTCATTAACTTCAGACATCTTCGCCTGAAGATTTTCTGAATTTCTTTGCGCTAACTCAGGCACGGTATCGACACCAGCACATTCTAAAAGGTCGGCATATTGAGTGCTTACACCTTTAATTCTGGTAAGGTCAGCGCGATTGACCCAGTTAAGCACCAGTTTTTCACTTATACCTGTTTTTTCAGATATTTCCTTACGGGCTTTTTTCCCACAACATGTATCTAAAAGATTTTCAAGAGAGCCAACACCGGCTTCTTTAAGTTTCACTGAATACGATTCTCCAATTCCTTCGATTTCTGATAGTTTAGTCATACTTTATTCTCCTTTATTATTTTAAGGGGTTTGCTTGTAATTCAATAGTTCATTTTTACCTAACAGGCTTATAGTTAACCAGCGCAATATTAATATTTGCTTAAAATCATTTACCGCTACTATAAAAAAGTGACACTACTTAGGCAATACAGACACTAAACATTTAACAATTTGTTACAATTTAATGAAGGGAAATAATCAGACAAGCAATGGACAAGTCAACTTTTACCTTGATTTAGCAGTTTTAACTAACGGAATTCTCAGACAGAAGCTCGACCCTTCGGCAATTTTACTTTCAACATCGACATGACCCGAATGGCGCTTTGCCACTGCGTCGACAAATGCCAGACCAAGCCCAATACCGTGTTTACGTTGCACACTTGCATCTTGTGTACGCCTGAACATCTCAAATAGATGCGGTAACTCTTCCATAGAGATGCCCGTACCATGGTCAACAACACAACAGTTTATTAATCCATTAGTTAACCGGATGTTAAGCTCCACTGTTGCCGCAACCTGGCTATGTTTTATAGCGTTGGACAACAGGTTAAGAATGGCGCGCTCCAGCAGCTCAGGTTCAGCGTATGTCCATAATTCATCATGATCAAACTTATGCTTGATACTAACCTGCATCTTATTTGATAGTGGCCAAATTTGATCAATGGCATTGAGTGCCACATTATTAAAATCGATATTGTAAAAGCGAACATTTTCACTGCTGTTAGCACGAGATAATTGCAGGAACTGTTCAGCAAGATGCAATGTTTTTTGGGTATTGTTTTCTATCTCACTCATCATGGTACGGACGTCATCGATACTATTTTTATTTTTTGCCAGTTCAATAATAGCCATTGTTGATGATAATGGCGAACGTAAGTCATGAGAAAGAAAATCTAGCATTTCGCTTCGCTTTTTCTCGCTAATTTTTAGCATACTGATGTCTGACAGCGTTATCACGAAGCCATCAAAAATATTACCACTGATTTGTAGTGGGCTTATTTGCACCATCAACTCACAATTATTATGCTGTGCATGTGCCACTATTTGCTCCTGCTTTAATATGACGCGCTGCAACAACAACTTCCACTGGTCATCATTTTTTAAGCTAACCTGTGTCAATATGTGGCTTAATGACTGACCATTGATATCGGCAGACTCGTCGCCATACAAATACCAGCCTGCGCGGTGATTAGACAACACCACCTGTCCATTGCTACTGCATATCAATACGCCATCAAGCATGGCATGTAGACTACTGTCAACAATGCCACGCAACTCTTCGTACTCTCGACTTGCTAGCTGCACTTGCCTTATCTTCGAACGTAATACATCTTCTATGCCAACAGCAGGATGATTTTCTACACTTAGGGGCTGCTCAATCAGGCCGTCTAAAAATTGCATTTCTTCATCAGCAATAACAGCGTCGACACCAATACTTAAACCCAGCACACAAGGTTTGTTTTGATAGCGTATTCTCGCCCAGTAGCGATAGCCATCAATACTCCAGCCATCGGCTTTTACGTGATGAATTTTGTAGCTTGGTGCGGCTCTTCCTTTCATTAGTTGCAAACCATTTTCATCCAGTAGCACCCAGCCTTTTATCGGCACAAACTGTGAGATGAAATTAATTTCATCCGCAATATTTCTGTCTCTATGGAGACTTAATTTTTTTTGCTGATGAGCAATCCGGTTTAACTCGGCGTTGATGTGGCGCATCGCCAGTATCAGCCGTCGCCAACTCCATAACGGGTAACTGATAAGCTGAAAGAACAGTATTGTTGAAACTGGCAGCCAGATTCCAGCTAACCATAACAACATGACCGCAGTAACTAGAGTAGCCGCTATAATGCCGCAACAAACCAATAATGTGCTAACCGGATTAATATAAGGATAGATAAGCAGTGGCAATACTGCAAATATAGCAGTAAGCAATATAAGCCAGCTACGGGGCAGCTCCATAATACGAAGATCATTTAGCGCTGCATCAACAATATTTGCAATTATTTCGACGCCCGCCATGCTATCTGAAACTGGCGTTGGCATGACATCAGCAATACCTTTAGCGGTGACCCCAACCAGTACAATTTTGTCGCGAAAAAAATCTACCGGATAGTGACCTGATAACACTTGTGAAAAACCAATTTGTTGAAAGTGATTACGCGGACCAGCAAAGGGGATCAAAAATGAATGTTCTCGTGACCACAATATAGGGGAGTATTTTTCCGCCGGCATGGTGGCAGGATACATGGTTTCAAACGCCAGTGTATCATCAGCAACACTTAGCACAGCAAGTCCAAAATGCAACCAGCGCGACTCATCAATGCCTTGTCTGAGAAAAATCCTGCGAGCGATACCATCAGCACTGGTATCAATATGCACGTGCCCCAGTGCTGCTGCATGGTGTGTAAATTCAGGCAGTGGCAGGTTTTCTATAGGGTACGAACGCTTGCTTCGCTGTGACATAAAAACAGGTAACACAACCTTGCCGCTGGCACGCATGGCTCGCGCCAATAACACATCAGATAGCGGGTTCTGCATATCTGATTCACTGAAGATTATGTCAAAGCCAATCACTCGTGGCGATTCAAGCTCAAGTTTATTAATTAACTGTGCATGCATTGAGCGTGGCCATGGCCACTTACCCAGCTCGTACAGACTTTGATCGTCAATAGTAATGATGACAATGTCTTCAGAAGCTGTGCGCGTCCAAAATGACAATTTGGCATCATAAAGCAGGTTATCCCAACGCCAGAGTAAATCATTGTGTACAAACAAGCCGGCAATAAATGCCAGCATTACCAGCAATAAAAAATGCTGGATTGCATTTAAGCTATTAGGTCTGGTCTTTATCAGGTTCATCAGGTCAACTTTACAAAGTTAATTTTATCAAGTTAACGCAATTCAGTACCAGGAATCAAAGCTGTGATGAACACCCCAAAAATAACCATCGTCAACTGGTGGCGGTGGCGGAGGTGGTGGCATGATTTCATAGCGCGCGACCGAATCAAAGCCCTCCAGCTTGTGCTGATCAACACCTCTGAGGCGCAGATAATAATGACCAGGCTGCAAATTAATTATCCTGGCAATATTATCCGATGTTGACGCATCAATAATGATATTGTTAAATTTCTCATCAATTGAAAGCTGATAACGATAAGCGATTGCAGCATCAATTTTTACCCATGAAACAATCAGTTCATATCTGTCTGTAGACAGGTTGTCACTGAGCATGGGCGCATCAAGCAATTTCACTGGTTCAGAAAGTGGTCTGCCTTTTTCTGCAACAATACCATAACCATCATTAACAAACTTTTTTGAATCTCCTGCTGATACAATAACGACACCCTCGGTGACCTCAGTTCGGCTAAGTAAATCACTGTCAGCGGAAAACCTGAAAGCGGTGCCTCTAACCGCGGTAATGGCTGTCGGCGTTTTGATTTCATAACGACTACCGGGACGCTGTTGCTTAACCCATGTGTTAACACTGCCCCTGTTTAGTCGAATACGGGTGTCGACCATACCCGTTAATTTATGCTGACTGAGCTTGTCAAATACGACTTCAGAATTCGCTAAAACCTTTAGTTCAGAATAGTCGGCAAACTGCAGACGCAGACTTTGCTGCTTGCCCGTTATCACCCGGTCACCGCTGTATAAAAGCGTGTCTGTGCTTATATTTTCTTTATCACCATTTGCGCGTATCAAACTGACATTGTCACTTATGGCTATCACCCGTGCCGGAACGGGCTGCAGTTTTAACATGGATACAGGTATTACAATGCGTGTCCCTGGGCGGATTTTTCGATCCATGCCTTGGCGAATCTGATTGATTTTCTGAATTTCGCTCCAGTTATCAACAGATGTGGTATATCTTTCGGCTATTTCCCAGATAGTGTCTCCGGGTCTGAATGTGTATTCCCAGTATTTCTGTTCAGCCGTCACCAGTGTGGGAAAAGTAATGGCAAGTAATAAACATGCTGTCGTTATGATACGAAACATTAGGCTTCACTCCTTCAAGATTTTAGACAGACGGTAACCACGCTGATATATGCAGCTAAGCTGCCAGCCTACCGCAGGGCTTATAGATAACTTGGAACGTATGCGGCTGACATGAGTATCGACGGTTCGCGTTTGCAGGTCTGCGGTAACACCCCAAACAGACTCCATCAGTTTTTCACGTGAAATCAGGCAACCAGAATTTTGAAACAGGTAAACCGCCAGCTCAAACTCTTTTGTGGTAAGTTTTACAGCCTTGTCATTTATAGAAATAGAATATTCAGATTGATTGATTTTATAAGGCTCAAACACCAGTTTATCAGTAGCTTTAGCACTAATATCGTCAGCACCAACGGTAGACTCACTATTTTTTTTACGGCGATATAGTGCCTTAATTCTTGCCAGCGTAATATTTTTATTTATCGGTTTTACCATGTAATCATCTGCACCGCACTCAAGCGCTTCCACTACACTGTCTTCACTATCTCGATTTGTAATAAAAATAATCGGTACATCTAAAGATTTTTCAGAACGTATCCAGTCAAGCTCATCAATGCCGCTAGTGTCGGGCAGATGCCAGTCAAGTAACAACAAGTCAAAACTTTCATGATTTATCGCTTCACGAAAATTTTTTCCGGTGGTATAAGCCTGCAACAAATGACCCGCCTCACTCGCCCAAAGATGGATCAATTGAATTTGGTTTATATCGTCTTCCAGTAATCCTATTCGCACACTCCCTCCACAAAAATAATTATTAATCGGTCATTCTCTCATAGCTAACTTAACAATAATGGTTACACAAAGTTAACAATTGTTAAACCTTAATCCTAAAAAAAATCAATATGGCGGACATATAATCAAGGTCAAT
>CAZYCY010000068.1:0-9264 GCA_964646145.1 uncultured Thiotrichaceae bacterium | reverse complement strand
AGAGATGCCCTTTAATAAGTGGTATCCTTTTCATTCGATTCGGTAGTAACAAGGAAGAATGATGACCATATCTCAATGGCCGCTGGCAGAAAGACCACGCGAAAAACTGCTTAATAAAGGTGCGGAAGCGCTGTCCGATGCCGAACTGCTGGCAATATTTTTAAGAACTGGCTGCAAGGGTGTAACCGCTGTGGATTTAGCGCGGCAATTGCTGGATAATTTTGGCGGTTTAAAACCCATGCTGCAGGCGAGTCAGAGCGACTTTTGCCAGCATCACGGTCTGGGCAGTGCTAAATACGCTCAGTTACAGGCAGTGATGGAAATGGCGAAACGCCATTTGCTTGAGCAATTGTCGCGTGGTGATGCCCTGTGCAGTCCCGAACAAACCCGCCAATTTTTAAGCGCACAACTGGCAAGCTATCCGCATGAAGTTTTTGCTTGTCTGTTTCTGGATAACCGGAATCGTGTCATCGCTTTTGAAAAAATGTTTTACGGCACAATAGATGGCGCCAGTGTGTATCCGCGTGAAGTGGTTCGACTGGCATTAACAAAGAATGCCGCTGCCGTTATATTCGCGCACAACCATCCTTCGGGTGTGGCAGAACCCAGCCGCGCTGATGAGCAAATAACACAACGTCTGAAACAAGCATTGGCACTGGTTGATATCCGCGTACTCGATCACTTTGTCATTGGCGATGAGGTAGTGTCGTTTGCGGAGCGAGGGTTGTTGTGATTTTATTCTGTTATATCTACACCCGGTGTAATTCTATTTTACCTTGTCTTGTTTGCGCATCATGCCCGGGGTTATGCTGTAGATTTTTCTGAATGCAGCAATGAACTTGCTGATATTTGCATAACCAGTAAAGTGAGCAATTTCAGCAATACTCATGTCACGTTTTCTAACCAGCTCTGCCGCCTGCTGCATTCTATATTCAGTTAATGTTTTAAATATCGTATTATTAAAAAGCACTTTAAACCCCTTTTTCAGTTTATTTTCATTTAAACCAACAGATTTTGCTAACTGGGTGATCGTTGGCGGGTTTTGCAGATCCTTAAATAATAACTCTTTGGCAACTAGCAGAATTTCTTTGTCCCGATCGCTCAGGCTAAGCGCAGTACCTGGTTCGCGCCCCCCTGTCAGAATCGACTCCAGCAAGGCTATCAACAGTTCACCAGCAATACTCTCAAAATAGAGTTTCTCCAGAACACCATGATAAGGATTTTGCAGAAGCCTGGAAATCAGGTAACGATGCCGGGTCGAAACTAACGCCCGCTCAAATATCTGCATTTTGCTCGCTTTATCGAATCTGCCAGTCAAATCCTGCCTGCCCAATGCAGCGAGATACTGATTTAGCTGCTGTTTACTAAAAGAGAAAGTCAAGGACTGCATCTGCTTATTCACGGGCATGGTCGTACGAGAAGTCTCTTCTTGCTGGCAATGACCAAGGGTCAATGTTTGCGAGGCGATACGCAAACCCTGCTTTTGATCCGCGAAATCAAGATCCATGTCTGCTCCCAGATTAACGCTAATAAAAAACATTGTATCTGGTGCTGTCTGCGTCAGACAAATATCATTATTAAAGCAAAATTTCATTGCTGAAAATGTCGAGTCTGCAAGTTTGCGAACATTAAACAGACCTTCGCCAAAGCGTGCAGGCAACAACAGTTGTCTTGAGCTTATCTCAGGATTGAACTGTGTATGAACATCATGAAATACGCTATGGCAATCTTCAATGCAATCATTAACTGCTTCAGCAAGGTCAATCATATTTAACTGGTAGGGCATAATAATTCTTTCTGGATTATTAATTCTACTGATGTGGCTATCAAGCTGCACATCGGCTGAATTAAAATTATAGCAAATACGATAATGATTTGTATTTACAAAACGCAATAAATTATTAATGGTATCAAATGCCTTCACTAAAAAACTTTGTTTTTCTTTTGCTGATTTTCTACAGCACACAATCGGTCGCAGAAAAAGGCAATTTAAGCAATCAGAGCAAACAGACATCTGCAAACAGGCAACACCCTGGCATCGTCATGGATGAAGTCACGGTGGTGGATGAAAATGAGGAGCGCAAGCTCAGGCATTCCCCAATGCCGGTGTCGGTGATCAATATGGCACGTTTTCATGGGCGTAATATCAGCTTAAATGAGATATTAAAACGGGTTGCCGGAGTACGAGTAGCACAGGAAGGCGGGCTTGGCAGCCGATCCACCATTGCAATTCACGGACTGGCAGGCAAGCGGGTCAAGATTTTTCTCAATGGCAGGCCGCTTGAATCACCGGATGGCAGCTTCGGCATCAATGATATACCCATTCAACTGATCGAACGAATCGAAATCTACAAGGGCGTGGTGCCAGCAAGATTTGGTGGTGATGCGCTGGGCGGTGCGGTTAATGTGGTCACTCGCGAGTTTGACGGCAGTTGGGTAGACCTGAACTATTCGCATGGCTCATATAATACACAACGCGTTGCAGCGGTATTGTCCAAATATTGGGATGAACATAGAGCCGGGCTTAGTATTGGTGGTTTCTATAACCATGCAGATAATGATTACATGATGAAATCACCCCATGTGGATGGTCTTATAATCAAGCGGGATCATGATGAATTTATGTCCTTTGTTTTTGCCATATCCGGAAAAATTGAGGATCGCCCCTGGTTTGATAAAGTCGAGTTAGAGCTGGTGCGCTATGAGTCAGAAAAACAGATTCAGGGCATTCGTACAAATATTCAGCAGGCAAAGTCAAAAAGCAAGGCCAATCTATTGGTATTAGTTTATGAAAAAGATCATTTTTTATTTGACAATCTGGATGTAGATTATAGCTTTATACGCCCGGAATTCACCTTGAATTTTATCGATAATGCGACGCAGTGCTTTAACTTTGATGGGTCCGAGCGAGTCTGCCCCGGCATGGGTGGTGAGATTTCGGGCATCCCACATGATTCTGCGGACGAACTAAAAGAGCTGCGTCATAATTTAAATCTGCACTATAGCCTCAATCGAAACCACGGGCTTAATTTCCACTTAAATTACCGGTTTTCTGAGTTCAAACCCAATGATCCGCTAGCCAGCACGGTGTTGGGTTACGAGATTGGCGCGTTCCCTTCCGAAACAAGCAATATGGTAACCAGCTTGAATTATGAAGCGTCTTTTATGCAGGGCAAGATTGCCAATGACATGGGGATAAAACACTACGATTATGATTATACAATTACCTCACAGCAACGCACTCTGAGCGGAACCCCGCAACAGACACGTAATGATGGCAGCGAAGTTGGCTGGTACCAGTCGATGCGTTATTCCCCAATGAAAGACCTGTATCTGAAGGCGTCTTACGAGTACGCATTCCGCCTGCCCGATAGCGCTGAGATATTCGGTGACGGCATTAGCATCACGCCATCGCCAAAACTGCAACCCGAAGAAGGCCGTAATCTGAACCTTAGCGTGATGTTTGATCGCTTTGGTTTTGCCGGAATGCCATGGTTCAAGGCTGAGGCGACCTATTTTCATCGTGACCTGCAAAATATGATCAAGCTGGTGCCTGTGCTTCGCTCCTCTCAATATGTGAATTTAGGAGAAATCAGCGTCGAAGGTTTTGAGTTTGAGCTCAAGGCAGATCTAAATCACAACTGGTACGTCTATGCCAATTATACCAGTCAGCAGCTTAAGGATGAACAGAAATATATGACCGGGACAGTTTCCACCCCTAATCCCACCTATGGTCTGGATGTGCCTAATGTGCCAAAACAATTCGCCAATATCGGCTTTGAATACAAAATCCTCGGCCTGTTCAGGAATGATGCCATGCTGAAGCTCTTCTGGGAAAGTAGCTGGATGGATGAATACTACTTCGGCTGGCAACTCAGCCGCTTTCAGGATCGCAGAATTAAAGCGCAAACCATGCATACCACAGGATTTAAATACTCATTTCATAATGATGAGATCATCCTCGGATTTGAGATAAGAAACTTGACAGATGAAGACATTAGCGATGTATTTAATCACCCATTGATGGGCAGAACCTACAACCTGAATCTGCGCTACACCTGGTTCCAGCTATAAATGAGCAGTTATAAATGACCAGCGCTGACGATTAACCCTGACAACCCATACCAAACAACGAGGTAAGCAAGATGATACAACTTAAACGACTCTTATTCCCGGTCATTGTACTGATGACACTGGTGTTAACCGCCTGTGGTGATGACTCCAATGCACCGCCGCCAGCGCCATCCTCCAGTGAGGCTGATCTGGTGATGATTACAAGAATTGATGATACTACCGGCTTTTTAGTGGCGGCAGATGGACAAAAAGATACAGCTATCAATAACAGCAAGGGCGTAGAACTGAACCCCGCAACCGGCATCACGACCTTTAATGGCATGGTGTTTACCACAGGCTCACTGGCTAATGACAAGGTCACGAAATATTCTTTTGATGGCGAAAGATTTATCAAGCAAGGTCAGTTTAGTACCGGTGAAGGCGCCAGAGCCGGTTCGATCATTTTCGTGAATGAGACTAAAGCCTATGTCAATCCATACTTTCTGCCAGAGCTGGTCGTATTTAACCCTAGCGATATGAGCATTACTGGGCGTATTGATTTGAGTCCTTATGCCCTCGGTGAAAACGATAGTAATCCCAATGCAAGCACTGGCGTTATCAGGGACGGCAAGCTTTTCCTCGCTCTGGCGCAGGTTGACACCCTGCTAACATTTAAATGTCAGGCAGGTGCTTCTGTTCTGATCATTGATATCGCAACTGACACTGTGGAAAAACATATTCAGGATGACCGCGCCTGTTTTAGCGGTCACTTGCAACCCAATAGCGGTTTAATTATCGATGAGCTGGGCGATATCTATATTAAAAACTATGGCTCCTTCGGCTTATATCCAGGACTACAGGCAGGGTTTTTGCGAATTAAAAATCATACAGATGAATTTGATCCTGATTATTATTTTTCCATCACAAATCTGGTGCTGCCTGAAGTGCCAGGCGGTAGAAGCTCGTACCTGCTTAATTCAGTGTATGCCGGGGATGGCATTGTCTATGGCAATCTGTTTATCCCCGGCTTGACCAGCAACCCACAAGATTTTGTCAACGACAGGAACTTTTTGACTTACCGGGTGGATTTGCGCAACCAGAGCGTAACCGCCATTGATATGCCAGCCACAGCCGGCTGGGCTACAGGTATCATCATGTACCATAATAAAGTCATGTTTGGTCGCTCGACTGTATATGGCACTGGACTATTTTTCTATGACCCTGCCTCAGGAACGAACATCGGTGACCAGATCCCCTCAATCACAACCGAGGGCGCACCAGTATTTTTGGGCATATTATAACCGCAATCGGCAGCCTGTTCGAGAATAAAAGTGTAATCAGTACTCCATCAAAATAAGCTTGATGGAGTATCAGGAGGCTGTCTGCGTTTAAATAAGTGACTTATATTGCTGCGCTTTAAGTCGTGGACCAAACTGACTGACAATTTGAGCAGAGGCTTTACTGGCAAGTTTTCCTGCTTGTTCATAGCTTAATCCATGCGTTAAACCGTACATAAAAGCACCGGCAAATAAATCACCTGCACCGTTGCTGTCAACGGCTTTAACCGGATGAGCGTCAATGTGGATTAACTTTTCACCGTCATAGATCACTGCACCTTCTGCGCCCAGTGTGATAGCAAACGTTTTAGCAAAGGTTTTGATGCTGCTGATCGCTTCATCAATGGATGTTTTCTGAGTGTAACTCAATGCTTCTACTTCATTACAGAAAAGCAGATCAATACCATCACCAATGGTTTCGGTAAAGCCATCACGAAAATGCGCAACCACAAAAGGATCAGAAAAAGTCAGCGCGGTTTTAATGTTGTTGATCTGAGCCGTTTCCCGAGCCGCAATGTTTGCAGCTTTGCCCGTTTCAGAGGTGGTGAGATAGCCTTCCAGATAACAAAAGGTAGAATTTTTAATCGCGTCATCGTTGACTTCGTAAGGCGATAGTTCAGACGAAACACCAAGAAAGGTGTGCATGGTACGTTCTGCATCGGGGGTGATCATGACTAGGCATTTTCCGGTTATACCACCTTTGTGTTTACCGTCCATATTGCAGTCTACACCGGCGGTTTTTAGGTCGCTAAGATAAAAGTGGCCGAGTTCGTCATCAGCAACTTTACAGGAATAATAAGATGAACCGCCCATTAAGCTAACCGCAATCAGGGTGTTGGCGGCAGAGCCACCACTGGCTTTATTGCCTGCAAAAATATCAAGTTGTTCGATTAATTCATGCTGCTGGTTTTCATCAACCAGCGTCATCACGCCTTTGTCTATATTATTGTCCTGCAGAAACTGGTCATTAATTTCAAACTCCATATCAACCAGCGCATTGCCAAGACCGTACACATCATATTTGCTCATTGTTATAACCTGTCAGGTGTTTTTAATACGGAGTGAATATTAGCGTTTGTTTACCAATATGTCAGGTGATTGTGTAGTATAGAGCATATCTATTTATAGAGACCTTTGCACGATACATTCTCGAATAAAAATGTCTAAAACTTCACTGCTTTTTGTTAGAAAACTTACCAACAGCCCACTATTCGCTACGCTTCCTGTCTCAATCAGCAGAATTTTAGCCTGTTTTTCTTTCGCGCCTGCATCGTGCAAAGCTCTCTGATAATAATTAGGACTCAGGATTAAATAAGATGCGGAACTTAACGCCGAATTTTTGTTTCAGATTGGATGATCTCAAAAGGCGCATAGTTGCGCTACGCAACGATTTGAGATCATTCAAGCTGGAGCAAAAAGGCAAGTTAAGTTTCGTAAGTTATTTGATCCTGAGTCCTTAATGTCTGATTACATGCTTGAATAATGGAAACAATAACCCTGCCATACTGGATGTTTGTTGTACTGGTAGTATTTGCTGCCGTTATGGTGCTGGACAGAATTTTATTGCCCGGCATGAGGTGGTATTTAAAGCGACGGGTTAATCGCGTTATTGAAGAAATCAATACCCGGCTCGATATTAAAATTCGTCCATTTCAATTTACCCGTCGACAGATTTTAATAGATCAGCTTGTTTTTGATGAAAAAGTCATCGATGCGATTAAGCAATATGCCGACGAGCACAAGATGCCACACGCACTGGCGCAACAAAACGCGCGCAAATATGCAGCTGAGATTATCCCTGCTTTTAATGCCTATATTTATTTTCGACTGGGTTACTGGCTGGCAAAAAAACTGGCTCGACTGGTATATCGAATACGGGTTGGTTTTTATGACCAAAATAAAATTAGCGAAAGCGATGCTAATGCCAGTGTCGTGTTTGTGATGAATCATCGCAGCAACATGGATTATGTTCTGGTGTCATTTCTAGTGGCAGAAACAACCACTCTGTCCTATGCGGTAGGCGAGTGGGCAAAAATCTGGCCACTACAAACATTAATTAAATCCATGGGTGCCTTTTTTGTACGCCGTAATTCCGGCAATCTTTTATACCGAAAAGTACTTGAGCGTTATGTCAATATGTCAACCCGTGCCGGGGTGTGTCAGGCCATTTTTGTTGAAGGCGGCTTAACCAGAGATGGTAGTCTGCGTGACCCGCATTTAGGATTTATTGACTACATGTTGCGTGACTATCGTCCGCATAATGACCGTGATATCGTATTTATCCCTGTCGGTATAAATTATGACCGGGTAATAGAAGACAGAAGTCTTATTCGTCGTTTAGACAAAAGTGTAAGTGAAAGAAGCACCTGGTTTGTTATTAAAACCACTGCCCGTTTTATTTTTAAAAACGCCATGCTATCAAGAAAAAATCGTTGGCGGCGTTTTGGTTATGCCAGCGTAAATTTTGGTGAGCCGGTTTCAGCTAAAAAATATTGTGACACCAACAATATTGACTTTAGCGCCCTGAATAAAGACGACAGATTTGCCTGCGTCGGGTCTCTGGCTGAGTTTATTATGAAAAAAATTGCTCAGGTAGTACCCATCGTCCCGGTTGCTTTAATGAGTGAAATATTAATAAAAAATAAAGCGCAGTGGCAAAGTGAGCTGGAACTGAAAATAAAGTGTTCGCAACGTATTGAACAGCTTAAAGCGGCAGGCGCACCCATTGATATTTCTTCCGGCGCGCTTGAAAGCGTACTCGGTTCAGCGCTTGCTGCGCTGACAGGTCGAAGCCTGGTCGAAGAAAAAGAGAGTTTATATAAAATGAAAGACTCAGAATTTGAACTATTAAATTATTATGCGAACTCTATTGCCTACTGGCAATAGAGTTCGTAGACCTACAGAATTATTTATTACCTAAATCCTGTAAGTGATCGTGCATAAGCTCTTGCAGGCTTTATGAGCAGGCAAATCAACTTTTTTCATTAGCCGATTCAATGGCCAGTTCAGCTTCACTTTTAACGCCAAACTTTTTCATCAGCCAGGCTGGAGGGCAGAATCTGGTAAAAGAGCTCTGGAAACAGTTAAAACCAATAAACAGGGTGAACCATATCCAAAGATGGCTATGAAATAAGGCGAGTAATGATGTAATCATTACCATGGTTCCGCCAAAAGCAAAAAGCGCGCGTTCTACTGACATAAAAGTGCCTCGTAAATGTTGTTTTTAAAAATGTATTTAAGTATAACGTAAATGTAACTACTCAGCGTATTATTCAGGTAAGGGCGCAGGTTATTGATTTTTCAGGCATCTGCAACATGGATGTTGCAGTAGAGCGTACATGGACGTATTTACAGCGTCCTGAAAAATCAATAACCTGCGTTCTTTTCCAAAATTACGCTGAGTAGTTACACGTAAATTACATAAGCCGCGCTATACTCTTCGCACTCAAGAAAGCCCCGTTTAGAGTGCGTAGAGTATACAATATTCCTTGTTCCTCACATTGCGTGTAGAACGAAGCACGTTTAGAATAATGCTTCCGATTATTCTTAAAAAATCAGTTGAATCGTAGCGAGGATGGCTAAGATCCAGTGCATTAGGCATTAGGCATTCGCATTAGGGTTAACTGATTTTTTAAGGACTACTAGTGACAGATATTACGCAGCTTACCGTTTGGTGTAATAGTGAAGCTAGGAGCTTGTCCGAGAATGGAAAAACCTACTGCAAAACCGATATTTTTTCCCATTTTTCCGAACATTTTCGTTAAATAGCGGTGCTATTCGCCTCAAATGTTCGAAAAACTGGACTAAAAATCTCGATTCTTCGCTACGGTTTCCATTCTCGGACAAGCTCCTAGCGTAGTGTCTAGCGTAGTGT
>CAZYCY010000067.1:0-9314 GCA_964646145.1 uncultured Thiotrichaceae bacterium | reverse complement strand
CTAAAGGATTATTGTTATACCTGTAACAATGCTGTTACAGGTAAACATTATTTAGCCTTCCCCTAGAGCCATGTCGATATAGCCGGTAGGGCATACATCAGAACAAATGTGGCAACCGATGCATTTAGCATAATCAGTATCAACATAACGACCCAGTGTTTTACTGTCCTTTTTAACTCGGAATACAGCGTCCTGTGGGCAGTAAATAACACAGTTATCACACTCGAAACACATTCCGCAACTCATGCAACGATTGGCCTCGCCAACGGCTTTTTCTTCTTCAAGGCTGATTTGGCGCTCTGCAAAGTGACCTAAAACTTCATCAGACGAAGGCACGTCTGTGTTGCGTAAGTTACGTTCGTCATAGCCGAAGTGACCAAGGAATAATGCATCAGCGGTGATGATTTCCTGTTTTGAACGGTCTTCATAGTTATGAATGGCGTAACTGGAGGTTTCGGTGCCACGTGAGGCATCATCAAGGTAGTTGTCGGCACTGTATGATTCGACACCCAGACCGGTTTCGACCATTTTGTCATTAAGATTGAAGTGATGAACATCAACTTTAGGGCGTTTTTTCAGCTCTACTTTATTGAAATCATTTTCGATAGTTTCCGAAACAATGTACGCCTGACCAATAGCGGTGGTTAACAGGTGAGGGCGAACAATATCACCGCATACATAGTGATTTTCTTTTCCTGGTACGCGGAACATGTTATCTGCGTCCATCAGGTTCCGACCATTGTTAAAGTCTTCAAGATCTTTCAGATTACCGCCCTGACCAATGGCAGCAACGATAATATCGGCTTCTACCGTGTATTTTTTGCCACCTTCAACAGGCACAGGCACATTGTTTTCCCAGGTTGAGTCAACAAATTTCATGCCAGTAGCACGGCCGTTGGCATCACGGATAATTTCAACCGGCATGACTTCATTCATGATGTTAACGCCTTCAATCGTTGCGTCTTCTACTTCATGTTCTGCGGCTGTCATTTCTTCCTTCTTGAACAGTGCTGTCAATGTCACCAGCTCACAAGGAACGTTGTTGGAGGTGTCATGGTCTGCATGTGAAGACTTGCCATTCACCACAGTTTCTGGGGTTTCGTTGTAGTCTGCTAATGTGCCAATGCGGCGTGAAACCGATACTACGTCGATAGAGGTATCACCACCACCGATACACAGTACTTTTTTAGCAGTGTATTTCATTTCGCCTTTGTTAAACTGCTCGAGGAATTTAACCGCAGATACGCAGTTAGGGGTTTCATCCCAGCCTTCTAATGGCACACCACGACCTGTCCAGCATCCCAATGCCCATAACACGGCATCATATTCTTTTTCTATTTCTGCAACGCTAACATCGCGACCCACGCGTGTGTTCATGCGTGTTTCGATGTGTCCCATGTCTAAAATTCGCTGGCATTCGTTGTTTAGAAAATCACGAGGTGTTCGATAGCCAGGGATGCCATAGCGCATCATGCCGCCAAGTTCTGAATGATCATCAAAGATGGTAGAGGCAATGCCTTTGCGCCGAAGCTGGTATGCTGCAGCCATGCCAGCAGGACCACCACCGATGATGGCGACCTTTTTGCCAGTCATTTCAGCGCTGTTATCAAAGTTGAAACCTTCTTTAAAAGCCGTGTCGCCGATGTATTGTTCAACCGAGTTAATGCCAACAAAGTCTTCAACACTATTACGGTTACAACCTGTCTCACATGGCGCCGGGCATACACGCCCCATCATTGACGGGAAAGGGTTGGCGTCAGTAGAGCGACGGAATGCATACTCCTGCATGGAAACGCCTTCTGGAGGCAATTCAATACCACGAACAATGTCCAACCAGCCGCGAATGTCTTCGCCTGAAGGACAACTACCCTGACAGGGCGGGGTGCGATGCACATAAGTTGGACACTTGTGTGAAGTGTCTTCTTTGAAAATTTGTTGACCGAAATTTTTATTGACGAAATCGCCGTCTTTAAATTTTCTGAAGGTTAACTTATTGTCTTGCATATCTTGTTTCGAAGTGGCCATGCCAGCTCTCCTGTTGCTTTAACTCAAGGACATTGTCCTGAGTTTTGTCAATAATGAGTTATTAGTGGTTGTACTTTCAATGCTCGTATTTTTATCGCTGCGAACTTAATGCACGACCATATTTCGTAACTTCTCAATAAGTCCGTGTGGTATATAATCTTGAGACACGCCGTGAATACATCCCTGTAGGCTTGACGGTAGCATCCATGCTACCGACAGTCTCAAAATCATATACCACACGGACTTATTGAGAAGTTACCATATTTCTTCTGCTGTTTATTCAGGCAGCTTTGTCAGTTTTATCAATGTCATCAGCTTTTACAGCTTCTGCATCTTCTTCATTTTCACCTTGTCCTTCAAGAATAATAGCATTGCTCACTAGCTGGTGAACACTGACAATTTGATCCATGGTCATGCCATAATAGGGCAGGACTTTTGTAAACTGAGACTTACAGATGGCGCAGATAGCCGCCATGTGTGTCACGCCGTGATCTACTACAACATTTTTCAACGCTTCCATGCGCGGCTGAGCGCCTTTAATGCGTAATTCCATGAGGTCGTCTGTTAACAGACCGCCACCACCGCCGCAGCAGAAGGTTGCATCATGGATGGTGTCTGCATCCATGTCGTGGTAGTTATTGCATACGGCTTTAATCACTTCACGCGGTGTGGTGAACTGACTGCCTGGTGTATTGCCAATACGTGAAGCACGTGCGATGTTACATGAGTCATGGAAGGTTAAGGTCATGTGGTCGTTTTCAGACTTGTCAATATTTAATATGTTACGATCCAGACAATCTTTGGTGAACTCAAGAATGTGCTGTGGAATAGGGTAGTTCTGATCCAGGAAGTCCCAAGGACCGGCCAGGGTGTTTAAGTGGTTGTAAGCAACACGCCATGCATGACCACATTCACCAAAGATGATACGTTTAACGCCTAAATCTTTTGCTGCATCTCGAATTCGTAGTGATATCTGACGCATTTGTTCATAGTTACCGATGAATAAGCCAAAGTTAGCGGCTTCTGAGGCTTTTGAACTCATTGTCCAGGTAACGCCAGCGGCGTGGAAAACTTTTGCGTAACCAATCAGACCATCGATGTGTGGCTCCGCAAAGAAATCAGCGGAAGGGGTAACCAGTAGTATCTCTGCGCCTTTTTCATCAAGCGGAAAACGTACTTTTATTTCAATATCTTCTTCAACTTCTTCTTCCAGACCTTCCAGAGTGTCAATCAAAGCAGGCTCAGGCAGACCCAGGTTGTTACCAATTTTGTGTACTTTAGGAATGATCTGGTTAGAGTATTTCTGTCCCATGCCGATCATTGCCAGAATATCACGAGCAGCCATGGTTACTTCTGCAGTATCAATACCGAAAGGGCAGAATACAGCACAGCGGCGACACTCGGAACATTGGTGGAAGTAACTGTACATGTCTCTAACAACTTCTTCAGTTAGGTCGACAGCACCCACTAATTTAGGGAAGTATTTACCAGCAAAGGTAAAGTAACGACGGTAAACCTTACGCAACAAGTCCTGACGGGCAACCGGCATATTTTTAGGGTCAGCTGTACCGATAAAGTAATGGCATTTGTCGGTGCAGGCACCGCATTTTACACAGGTATCCATAAATACCAGTAAAGAACGGTATTTATTCAGCTTTTCCTGTAATAACTCAAGAAACTTTTCTTTCCAGCCTTCAATTAACTGACCGTGTTCCTCAGGACTTGGGAAGCCCATGTCAGACTGGAATTCTTTATTGGCTATAAAAGGGGAGCTGTGCGCCATCGCACCTTCCATGATGGATGGAATGATGGGGAATTCATGCGTTTCTGGTATGTCGTAATCAGCCATTATTCTATTTCCAGTCTTGTATTTCCAGTTCAGCTATACTCTTAATCTGAGATTTTTTAAGCGTTACGGCCATCGTTGGCTTCAATTTCAGCACCCCATGGCGACAGATGTCTTTTCTCACGGGGGTTATCAATCTGATAACGTGTTGGAGACATAAACAAACCGGGGGCATGCAACAATTTACTGATTGGGAAAATCATTGCTAAAAATAGTGCCATGGTTAGATGCGCCAGTAATATAATATCGTTGGGTAAATTCTGCCAGTCAAGCAGGAACAGACCCATAATAAATGCTTTAAGTTGAACGATATCGGTACGCTCTACATAAACCATCATTAAGCCGGTGATGGCAATGCCCAGGATTAATATCAGCATTAAATAATCGGACAGCGATGAGATGTAGCGAACCCGGTCAACGAAAATGCGTCGAGCTAATAAGCCTAGAAGACCGAACACCATAGCAAAACCGGCGTAATGGCCAAAACTTTGAACAAGCAGGTTATTCACTAAAGGCCAGATGATTGAGTCAGGAGAAATGACGTAGCGTAAGTGGCGGAAAAAAGCCAAAAGCAGAGAAACATGGAAGATAAAGCTGAATATCCAGGTCCATTTTGTGGCTCGAAAAAGGCTGTTAAATAGAACAACCTCAGTAAAAAACCGGTATACAACGCCTGTTCTTGTTAATGGTGCAGGGGTAACAGCAATTTTCAATGGCGCAGGCACGCGTTTGTATTGCAATAATTTGTTAGCAATGCCTGCCACTAACGTGAACATTGCCACATAAAAAAATATAACGAATATAATACTAAGTGCGCTCATTGCCAGAATCTCATAGAGGTATCTCGTTAACTAATCTCAATTGCAGCTCAGCTTAGGCCGTTCTCAGCGTAACTCAACAAAGTTAGTATGTTGTTACAAAAAAACTGGGTTGCAGTTCAGATTTTATATATGGGTAAATAAATTATGCCATATCAACTTTAAGTAAGACACATAGATCAATTAGTATCGAATTGATAATGTGCCTTATTTAAAGTTGCGGGGCGATATGCAAGCCCCGAACTTAAAACTTAAAGGTTATACACAACCTGTAGGTTTAGGCAGGCCAGCATATTTACATGCTTGTTTGCCTGGGCCGTATGGGAACAACTCATAAAGATATTTGCTGTTGCCTTTTTCTTTACCCAGACGTTTACCAACAGCTTTGGTCAGTACACGTACTGCTGGAGCGATTTGATACTCTTCGTAGTATTCACGCAGGAAGTTAATAATATCCCAGTGTTCGTCTGTTAATGGTTGATCTTCAGCAGTAGCCATGGCTTCGCCTATAGCAGGTTCCCATTCACTTAAGTTAGCTAAATAACCTTCTTCGTCGACTTCAAATTGCTTGCCGTTTACTTCGATTGATGACATGTTGATTTCCTCGTAGTGAGCGTAATATAAAAAAATGTATTAAAGCCAAGATTGAACAGAGTCGTGCTCAGCTACTAAATTGACAAAGCCTTCATAATCGACGACTTTGATACCATCAGCCAGTTTGCTTTCAAGTCCACGAGCCTGAAGGTCGGGGCCAAGTACAGCAAAGGTAACACCACTGGCATTTTTGATTTTTTCTGCAGCACTGGTACCAGTGGTTGCAGCATAAACACCGTCTTCGATCAGTAAAACGGTTGATCCTTCTAGGGCATAACCCAAGCAGGTGTTGAATGTGTTAGATTCGAATGGAGATTTGTTTATTGTGTGTAATAGTCCCATGAATTCCTCTTGAATTTTTTTAGCCTAGAAACTTAGTATGATTTCTTGTTCAGCTATAACATCAGCTAACTCGGCACGACTGACTAAGCGAATAGAATCTTTTTCAGCCCAGTCTTCGTCTTCATCTTCCCACACCAGATGCTGTAGATCGTCTAATGTCAAGCCGCGCTCTTCCAATGATTCTCGTTCAACATAAATTTTATTTACATCGTAATCACCCAGTGCTGAGTAAACAGGTGAGAAATTTTTCTGACCTATCGCTTCAGTATTTTGACCCTTGGTTAGCTCATAAACACCATCTCCGATGAAAGCAAGGCTAACGTCCTGGTCAAATGCTGCACCAATTAAAACAACCTCCAAAGATTCCAGGGCATAAACTGTGCCGTATGGAGGTTTGCGGTTGATGTACATGAATTTTTTAACTGCCATTTCTATATCTCCTATGCACCCGGCTCTAAGCGCCAAATACAACTAAACGGTCGGCTTCGATACCGGCTTCAATCAACTGACCTAAACCAGAGATACGGAAGCCTTCTGCAATGTTGTCTGCATCCAGACCCTGACGTTTTGCTTCAGCAGCGTCCATTAAACCACGGCGTTGAGCTGCGGCAATGCAAACAACCATGTCCAGGTCGTTTTCTTTTCCCAGTGCCGTCCATAATGCGACAATATTACGGTCATCCTGCGGTGGAACCGCAAGACGAGTGCCGTTATTCACGCCATCGTGATAGAAGAAGATACGAAAAATTTCATGACCAGCCGCAATGGCAGCTTTGGTAAACTGATATGCAGTATCAGATGCCTGGTGCTGGTAAGGTCCTTCATTAATTTGAATACTAAATTTCACTATATATACCCTTATCTAAGATTGAACTGTTATCGGCTCTAGTTATTAGAGCCGCTAAAATTAAAAGCGGATGTGCGTAGAAGCGTTTAAGCTGTTACGCGCGCCGCGCCAGTTATCAATGTGATACTTGGTGAAAGGCAGGTTGGTTACTTCGAAGAAGCGAGGCCAACCGATACGCTCAATCCAGTCATTAATACGCTCCCAGTCTTTGGCATCATCTTTATATGCTTTAAGAATATTTTTCACGATAGCAGTTGCTTCAGGCCAGCGTGGCGGATTGTTAGGGATGCCAGCAGCGACTAATTTCTGGAATGTCGGTTTGCTACGTGCATTTGAGTGATTACCACCAACCCATACAGCCAGTTTAGAATGTTCGGCATCGTTTATTTGCATAGGAGGGCAAGGTGGGAAGCATGCGCCACAACAGATACATTTCTTTTCATCAACTTCTAATGAAGCTTTGCCGTTAACCATGGCAGGGCGAATCGCAGCAACCGGGCAACGTGCAACAACAGAAGGGCGTTCGCAAACGTTAGACACTAAATCGTGGTTAATCTTGGGTGGTTTAGTGTGTTGAATGTTGATGGCAATATCGCCCTGACCACCACAGTTAATTTGACAGCATGAAGTGGTGATATGCACGCGGTTAGGCATGTTGCAGTTACGGAACTCGTCAATCAACTCGTCCATCATTGATTTCACCACACCGGAAGCATCAGTGCCGGGAATATCACAGTGCAACCAGCCCTGGGTGTGTGACAGCATGGCAACAGAGTTTTTAGTGCCACCAACAATATAACCTTTAGCGGTAATCGCTTCGATTAAAGGCTCAACTTTTGCCGGGTCAGAAACCATGTATTCAACATTGCTGCGAATAGTGAAGTGAATGTAACCATCAGCGAATTCATCACCGATGTCACAAAGCTCACGCAGTGAGAAAATATCTAATATACGTTGTGTACCAACACGTACAGTCCATATTTCGTCACCGCTATAACCTACGTGGCGAAGTACGCCAGGTTTTGGATGCTCATGGAATTTCCATGCGCCATAGTTTTTACGCATAACAGGATGCATGTACTGGAAGCCATCAGGGCAACCGGATTCAATGGGAGAGCGAGGTTTATTACTCATTTTTTATTCCTCAATGTCAATATTTGTTAGCAGGGGCTTGCTTAGGACTCAGGATCAAATAACTTACGAAACTTAACTTGCCTTTTTGCTCCAGCTTGAATGATCTCAAATCGTTGCGTAGCGCAACTATGCGCCTTTTGAGATCATCCAATCTGAAACAAACTACGGCGTTAAGTTCCGCATCTTATTTAATCCTGAGTCCTTATAGCCCCTGCTTGAAAAGTTAAGCAAGAAAGTTAAAACAGTTGTAAATGTCTGCAGTTTATTGCTATGCACTTGCAGCTTCTGCTTTACGTTCGAACCATTTTTCAGCTTCTTCATCCCAACCATCCATGCGGATGTAAGAACTCTGACGTGGATGGCTAACCATGTTTGGATCAACCTCAAGACCGATGCCTTCCAGGTAGTTAACCAGGCCGATGCGCTCGATCATTTCGCCAGTACGTTCGTGTTCAAGACCATTTTCTGCCCAGAAATCAATCATTTCTTCAGCCAGCTCTATCAACTCCTCGATTGCTTCTTCAGTGTCGAGTTTCTTGAATGGAATGACAACCGTACCCATTAAGTCGCCAATCTTTAGTGTGCGTTTACCACCGACTAGAATAGTCACGCCGTGGTCGGTGCCAGGATGCAATGCTTTAGGCATTACATTTAGGCAATGCATGCAACGTACGCAGTTACGGTTGTCTACGTCTAGTGTGTCGTCATCATTAAGTGACAACGCATTGGTGGGGCATCGGGAGACCACATTGTCAATATAGTATTGACGACCGTTTTCACCTTTGTCGTTGATGTAATTTTTAACTTCTTCCTGGTCAACCTGCATATCATCGCGCCAAGTGCCGATGATAGCCATATCAGCACGTTCAATCGCATTTTGACAATCATTAGGACAGCCGGAAACTTTAAACTTAAATTTGTATGGCAGTGCGGGGCGATGAACGTCATCAGTAAAGTTGTTTACCAGGTGACGGTGAATGCCGTGCTCGTTTACACAGGACATTTCACAACGAGACGCACCTACGCAACACATTGCAGTACGCACACATGGACCGGCACCGCCTAAGTCCCAGCCGTATTCGTTGATCTCATCAAAGAAGTGTTGCGTGTTTTCAGTAGTGGTACCGATGAACATGATGTTACCGGTCTGGCCGTGGAATGTTTGCAGACCTGAACCCCATTTTTCCCAGCTATCACCCAGTTGACGTAACATAGCCGTGGTGTAGTGGTTGCCTGCAGGTGGTTGTACCCGAATGGTGTGAAATTCTTTTGACTCAGGGAAAGCTGCGCCCACTTCAGAAAAGCGCGGAATAATACCGCCGCCATAGCCAAACACAGAAACCGTGCCTCCTTTCCAGTAACCTTTGCGGGTTTCGTAAGAATGTTCCAGTTGACCAAGCAAGCTGCTGGTTACAGCCTGAATACGCTCATCAGGGTGATCGTCACGTAATTTCTTGATACCTGTAATAAAACTCGGCCATGGGCCTTTTTCAAGCTCGTCAAGCATGGGGGTTTCATAAATCTTCTTGGTCATGGAGTCTCTCCTGTCTGCCGCTATGGTTAAGTCAGTTAAAGTACTGATCGATTAGGTGCTTAGAGCTGGAAAGTCTAATACCAATCAGTTTTTTAAACAATATCCCTTTTTGGATCATGTTCCTGCATCAGCGTTATTCACGTGTCTATGTGGGTCGGCTGTTATTTTCCCATC
>CAZYCY010000066.1:0-9577 GCA_964646145.1 uncultured Thiotrichaceae bacterium | reverse complement strand
AGAGATGCCCTTAAATAAGTCGTAATGGATATTAAAAGACAAAAAGATTAGTCGTTATTCACCCTTATTTATCTTACTAACAATCATACCGAATATATAAGCCATCATAACCAGCATAAAAACCATGGTGCCAATCGTTAACCAGCCGGTTAAATCATTTAATAAATCTCCAAATACTCCCATTTCACTGACCTCTTAGTTTGAATTTAACAGTATATTTAACACTAAAACTTATAGTCTTGACTCAGGTCAAACAAGGTGCTAAAAGAGGGTGTAAAAAGTGCCTGTATTATAACCCGACTCTCATAGAGGTCTCAGCATATTATGATAAAAAAACCTGTAATCCAAATAAGTCTTTTTTTGTTTTTCATCATAAACATGGCAGGTGTCAGTTATGCTGCCGACAATGGTTATCTATCACCTGAGCATGCCGAAGGCGCTATCACAACATCACTATCCCAAGCTCGGACATTGTTTGATAACGGTGCTGTTTTTATTGACGTACGCAATCCTCGCCTATATGCCAGGAGACACATACCAGATGCTTTTCACCTGGATTTAACCGATGCATTTAATGAAACCGCAGTGGCGGCTATTGCAAAAAAAGAGCAAGCCATCGTTATTTACTGCAGCGGCATAAAATGCGGTCGCAGCTATCATGCTTCGAAAAAAGCTATATCATGGGGCTTCACAGAAGTACACTATTTCCGAGGCGGCATTGTTGAGTGGAGAAAAGCCGGTTATCCTCTGGCTAGCGGACAGCAATAACCAACTGAAGGGCATCTCTAAAAACCTAAGGACTCAGGATTAAATAAGATGCGGAACTTAACGCCGTAGTTTGTTTCAGATTGGATGATCTCAAAAGGCGCATAGTTGCGCTACGCAACGATTTGAGATCATTCAAGCTGGAGCAAAAAGGCAAGTTAAGTTTCGTAAGTTATTTGATCCTGAGTCCTAAGCACAATTTATGAGTAGTGCCACACGGGTGTGGCGTTTACGAACCAAAGGATGGAGACGCATAAAACAGCACCTTTCTCACCCAAAAACTCGTTAAATAGTTCACTATTCTCCTCCTATTTGGCTGCCGGGTTAATACTGCTGAATCAACATGGTTGTCTGGTCGATTAAAAAAGTATGGCGAACCATACCAGTCCAGCGATGATAAATGCCAGCAATACTGCTGCTGACCCCATATCTTTAGCACGCCCAGATAGTGGATGGTGCTCATCGCCTAAACGGTCAACCACTGCCTCCAGTGCCGAATTAAGAATTTCAATTAATAATATGAAAATTAGACTGGCAATTAACAGAGCCTTGTCAGCATAACTGGGTCCAAAATATAAGGCCACGGGGGTCAGCACCAGCATTAAGCCAAGTTCCTGTCGAAAAGAAGTTTCATGCTTATAAGCCGCTTTAAAACCCTGCCATGAATAGCCTGCAGCATTAATAATACGTGAAATGCCTGTTACGCCTGTTTTTGCCATCTTGTTTTTATATGAGTAATTCTAATCGTGTGTCTTTAGGGCACCGCTATTAACTCCGTCCTTTGGTTCGTAACCAACACATCCATGTGTTACTTTACGTGAAGATGAATCTTGAGTCCAAAATATGCCATATTTTCGTTGCAAATCTTCGCCATAGCCCACTCACGTGCCCATGTTGATAATATCGGGCGCCTTAATCTGACCTATTTTGAATCTCAATCTTCACCTCCAGAATAAATAGAGATGCCCTTTATAAAGTAGTTTACTTTTTATTGCAATAATTACAGATTTTTTGTGATATTTTTTATATACTCAAGACAGTTCTGATTAACTATCACTATGTTCTGCCGAGCGTTACGAAAAAACATTCGATAAATGTTTTGCCAGATAGCTATATTTCTTACATAAGAAGTACAAAGCAGAAGAAATGTTCCAAAAGCCCACCTTACGAGCACAGCCCAATATCCGGCTCTGAGTTATTGTGTTTCATCCTGTATAAGCATGATTACAAATCAACGCCATGAATCTGACTTTTGGTTCTAGCCAGAGTGGGCTTGTAGGTAACTTCTAACTAACTTCAATATTGAATCTTGAAAAAGTTATTTGTAGATGGGTGGGCGGCACGACTTGGGGGGCTTCTCAATAAGTCTGGGCAGTCTATCATTTTGAGACGCGCCGTAAATACGTCCCTGTAGGCTTGACGGTAGCATCCATGCTACCGACAGTCTCAAAACGATAGACTGCCCAGACTTATTGAGAAGTTACGCTCGTAGTAAGTCAAAGTGCACTCAAATCTGTATAAAGCAATGAGTAGAATTATGCTAAAAAAAACACATATAAAACACCTGATTCCAGTGTTGTTTTTAATTATTTTCTCGATTGGCTCAGCGCAGGCGACTGAAGTAAGCAGAGAGCAGATTAAAGGGCTAGATGAGCAGGTTCAGGACATAAAAAAAGACGTGTTGGAGTTAACATCAGAATTATTACTGCTGGAAGAGAAATTATTGTTCCCTTCAAACACACAGCTAGCAGTGTTTGTTTCACTGATGGGCGAAAATAACTTTATGCTGGATTCCATGCAGATAAAAATCAACGATAAAATTGTTGTGCAACATTTATACACTCATAGAGAAATTGAAGCCTTGCGTGCAGGCGGGGTGCAAAGAATTTATACCGGCAATATAAAAACGGGCGACCACGCTATGGTTGCGAGTTTTATAGGTCGTGCCGGTACAGATGAGGCTTATCAGCGCAGCGCAAATTTTACCGTTACCAAGGGCGTCGGTCCTAAATTTGTAGAAGTCCAGATTGGTGGCAGCAGTGCCTCTGATCAAACTATCTCATTTAAAGACTGGTAAACATGTTGCTGCGCTTTATAACAGTATTGTCGGTATTTTTATGCAGTATGTCACTGGCAGTGGCAAGCAGTTTGAAAAACATTGAGTTGAGAGATTTGTATTTTGGTGAAGTGCTTTTCTACGCTCACCAGGGCTTGTATTTTGATGCATTGGTTCGGCTTGAAAAAGAGCTGTATCAGCATCATCAGCTTGATGAATCGCAACTTGACCCGTTTCATAAGCATTTGGGGCAGGCAGAATTCTCTGTTGGTGACATTGAACTGCGCTACCGTATGGATAAACGTGCAGGTAGAGCAATACAGACAGTGCTGGACAGTGGTGTTGATCTGGCGACCCGTAATCGGGCAGCATTAGCACTGGCACGGGTATTTTATAACAAAAACGACCCTAAAAATACGTTATACACATTACAGATAATACGTCAAGACCTGACTAAACCGGATGACTCGAATAAAATTTTGTTTACCATTCCTTATGGCGAGCAAGCCGGAACTTTTCAAGCAAGTGTGGCGTATCTACGGGCGTTAGCAAATATTGATGTTGGGCAGTTCAGTGCTGCAATTAATGATCTTAAGGCATTAAAAAACGAAAAAGAGTTACAGGGTTTTGTTTTGTATAACCTGGGCATCGCCTTAATAAAAAATGGCAAAGAGCAACAGGGTTTGGAAGCTTTAGATCAGTTAGGCAGCATGGATTTTAGTAAAAACAGCTTGCTCGCACTGAGAGACAAAGCAAATTTAAGACTTGCCTACCACCATCTTGAAAAAGGCGAAGGAATATCTTCACAGAAGTATTTTGAGCGGATACGGCTGGATGGACCTTATTCAAATCGTGCCTTGCTGGGTAGTGGCTGGCTGGCTGTAGCGCAAGGTAAATATGACAGAGCATTAGTGCCCTGGTCTCTGCTGCATCAGCGAGCAAAAACAAATTACGTAGTACAGGAAGCATTAATGGCTGTGCCGTATGCCTATAGCAGGCTGGGTGCCTATGGTAGGGCCGCTAATCTTTACGATTACGCGATGAATGTTTTTGCGGTAGAAATCCATCGCCTGGATGAATCAATACAAAACATACGCGAGGGAAAGCTTCTAAAAGCTCTGCTCGATGTTAAAGCCGATAAGGACAAAAATTGGGTGGTAAATTTAAGGGGTTTGCCCGATGCACCAGAAACACTGTATCTGCTTGAGCTTATGGCATCGCACGACTTTCAGCAGTCGTATAAAAACTACTTTGATCTTGCAGAACTGCAGCATCACCTTGACAAAGGGCTTGCCGACTTAATTGTGTATGAAGAGATGATTGAAATTAGACGCAGCTATCTACAACCATTGTTACCCGTTGTTGAAAAAGAATTTAAAAAGCTGGATTCGAGAATCAAGCTGCGCCTGGAGCAGCGCAATAATCTGGCAAGTAAAATTAAAAACATGTTGATATCGCCACGACCTGAGCATCTGGCGACATCCGCTGAACGACAGGCATTAAACAGAATTACAGTGCTGGAAGAAAAAAATATTATAAATCCAGAGCTTGTTGATGCCGATATGATGAGGCGAATAATGCGCTTGCGAGGTGTTTTATTGTGGCGTGTAGAAAGTGAATATGAACAGCGGTTAACGGATGCATATAATAACCTGGCGTCATTAGACGAGGTAGTAAATATACTGAAAGCAGGATATAACGCATTTGTCCGTACTCGCCAGGCAGCAACCCAAAGCTATGAAGGCTATAGCATTCCAATTCGCCAACTAAGAACACGATTGCTTGCGGCAAAGAGAGAACTAAAAAGTGTTAAGGCAAAACAAGGGCATATGCTTGAAACGATGGCAATTAGCGAGTTGGACAGTCGCCGTAAACGTCTGGAGGAGTACCAAATTAAAGCGCGATTTGCGTTGGCAGAGAGTTATGATCGTGCCACAACAGCCCAGGTGGATGCGCAAATAAAAAAGCAGCGCCAGGCGTTGCTTGATGCAGAAAAGAACAGCGTAGAGGATGCTCGCGCTTCGTCAGTCGAACAAAAGGCTGCGGAACCCTAGCCCTATGTCTGAAAATAACATAAAGCTACTACCAGGAGGAGGCTGCCGGAGAATAGAAAAACTACTGCAAAATCGATATTTTTGCCCGCTTTTTCGAACATTTTCGTTAAATAGCGGGGCTATTCGCCTAAAATGTTTGAAAAACTGGACTAAAAATCTCAATTTTTCGCTACGATTTCTATTTTCCGGCAGCCTCTTGGTCGCAGTTTTTATTTTATTGTTGTCTTCATGCGCTACAACCAGTACGGATGGCACAATAGCAAGTTTAAGAGACGTAACATTTGAAGTGAAGGAAGAAAAGATCGAGGACAGTCTTGAAAGAGCCATGGCAAGTTATGAAAAGTTTCTTAGAAAAACACCTGAAACAGAAATGACACCAGAGGCAATACGCCGCCTTGCTGATTTAAAAGTTCAAAAAGGACATATAATTATTGATGAGGGTTTTGAACCACAGTATGAAAATAATAAAGTAGTGTCTCAAAGAATATCGCTGGCAGTGGATATGCAGACACCTGATACCAGTTTTATCCCGTTTGAAACAAGCAAAGATAGTGAAGTAATAGCAGCAAGTAGTAATCCTATTGCTGACATCAGCGAAGATGAGCAGGCGTTTGCTGAACGTGCTGGCGAAAAAATTGATCTTTCCCGATTAAAAAAAACAGCAGGAAGCGAAGCTGTAATTGAAACCGATATGTTACAGCAAAGCGGTATAAAACAAGCCATTGAGCTGTATAGAGGTCTGCTGGAAAAGTACCCTTTTTTTGAACGTAATGATCAGGTTTTATATCAACTCTCACGCGCTTATGAAGAGATTGGTGAGATTGAAATCGCAATGCTCACGCTTGATAAGTTAATTGCGCAGCATCCACTGTCAAGACATATTGATGAAGCACAGTTTCGTCGTGCGGAGTATTTTTTTACTCGCAGGAGATTCCTCGATGCTGAAGAATCTTATACCACTGTCATTAATTTTGGAGAAGGTTCGGCATTCTATGTGTTGTCTTTATATAAGCGTGGCTGGTCGTTATATAAACAGGAACTTTTTGAAGAAGCCTTGCAAGACTTCATTAAAATGCTGGATCATAAAATTGCGAATGGTCTTCAACTGGGTAACATTGACAACAAAATTGAGCAAAAAAGAATTGATGACACCTACCGTGTAATCAGTTTAAGTTTTTCTAATTTAGGTGGTGCTGAAGCCATTGTCGATTTTTTTGACCGGCATGGCAGGCGTTTTTATGAGGCAAGTATATACAGTCATCTGGGCGAGCATTATTTAAGCAAGAGACGTTTTTCTGATGCAGCGCAATCTTATCGTGCGTATGTTGAACGCAATCCTCTATCTGTAGAGTCGCCATATTTTAATATTCGGATCATTGAAATTTATAAAGCTGGCGGTTTCCCACGCCTGGTGATTGATGCCAAGCGTGCGTTTTCAAAAACCTATAGGCTGGATGCAGAATACTGGACGCACTTTGATATAAATGAAAAGCCAACGGTATTGGCGTTTATAAAATCCAATTTGATTGAGCTGGCAAATCACTATCATGCGCTATATCAGGATAAGCGTTTGCAAAAACACAAACAGAAAAACTATAAAGAAGCCATTCATTGGTATCGTGAATTTTTGGCGTCTTTCCCTGCAGAGAAACAGGCTCCAGCGCTTAATAAGCAGTTGGCGGGCTTGTTTCTTGAAAATAAAGATTATTTACAGGCAGCAATCGAATTCGAGCGTACAGCCTACAACTATCCAAAGCATGAAAACTCATCAAGCGCAGGTCATGCTGCCATTTTCGCTTATCGTGAACACCTGAAAGTAGTGGCTCAGTCACAGCGCAACGCCGTAAAACGTGAAATTATTCGCAGTTCTATAAAGTTTGTTGACTGGTTTCCAAAGCATGAACATGCGCCAATAGTGTTGCTTGTCGCGGTCGAAGATATGTATGCACTGGAATATTTTCAGCAGACAATTAAATACGGTCGGCGAGTTATTAGCGACTACCCGAATGCAGATAAAAAATTTTTGCGCTCTGCATGGATGGTAATAGCGCACGCTTCATTTGATATTGCAAATTACAAAGACGCAGAGCATGCTTATAAAGAAACCTTACTATTGACCAATAAGCAACACGAGAGTGTCAAATCACTTACCGAGAATTTAGCGGCATCGGTTTATAAACAGGGTGAGCAGGCAAGAACATTAGGCGACCATAAACTGGCAGCAGAGCATTTTTTACGTGTTGCTAAAGTCGCGCCAAATTCAGTGATTAGACCCACCGCTGAGTATGATGCTGCAGCTTCGCTGATGCTATTAAAGCAATGGGCAGCCGTTGCTACTGTACTGGAAGGTCTTAGGCAGTTTTATCCCGATAACAAGTTGAATAACGATATAACCAAAAAACTTGCCATTGCCTATAAAGAAGACGGCAAATACTTAAAGTCAGCTATTGAATTTGAGCGTATTGAAAAAGAAAATCCAGCAGACGATGCGCTGAGAAGAGAAGCATTAAGTCAGGCAGCAGAGCTGTACATGAAAGTCGATGAGAAAAATAAAGTGCTGCAGGTTTACACCAAATTAGTTGATTATTTTCCAGTGCCGATTGAAGACACAATCGAGATTCGTCAGCGAATGTCAGATATTTATCTGGAGCAAGGCAAACGGAAAAAATACATTTTTCAGTTAGAGCAAATTGTTGCGGGTGATGCCGTGGCAGGAAATGCTCGAACCGACCGCACCCGTTTCCTTGCCGCTCATGCGGCGCTGATTTTGGCAGAGTCAGAGCTTGTAGCATTTAAAGAAGTCAAGTTGGTTAAACCCTTTCAAAAAAACCTGAAGAAAAAGAAACAGCGAATGCGCAGTGCAATTGATCGCTATACAAAGCTGGTTGATTATCAGGTGGCTGAGGTAACGGCAGCAGCAACTTACTACATCGCAGAGATATATTTTGCATTTAATGTTGCATTGTTAGAATCTGAGAGACCAACAGGCCTAACAGCAGAAGAACTGGAAGAATACGAAATGGTGATTGAAGATCAGGCGTTTCCGTTTGAAGAAAAAGCCATTAGTGTACACCAGAAAAATCTGGAATTGCTTGTTGTTGGCATTTATAACAAATGGATAGATAAGAGCATAGAAAAATTATCGGTATTGTTGCCTGCACGCTATGGTAAGACAGAAGTGCAAAGCAACATTGTTTTATTAATGCAGCCAGAGATAGCAAAGCCAGAAAAAAACCAACAGGCGCAGTTAGAAGGTGAAGATAAGAAAGCGGAAAACATGGAAACTGAAGACCTGGAAGTTGAAGATGAAAACGATCAACTGCCCGTTGCCACTGTGACAGAGAAAGAAGAAATTGATGGTGGACAATAATGTTGTCTTTATATAAATACAAGACGGAAGCGATATTGCGTGGCAGTTTTATTTTCCTGCTTTCACTGCTTTTATTTGCCTGTGCAGGCGGTCAGATAAAGCAGGCTACAGATGATGCGGATGCAATAGCATTAAGAGAAATGAGTGGTCTTGTGGAGCTTGATCCGGCAGTCGAAGTGGATTTCAACAAAGCCGTAGCGCTGATGAAGCAGGAAAAGAACGCGCAGGCAATTGAAATATTAAAAACCGTTATAGAACGCGAACAACGTTTGCCTGCACCTTTTGTCAACATTGCTCTTGCCTATAACAGAATAGGTGAATCAGCAATGGCTGAAGAAAATTTGCTAAAGGCGTTAACGTTAGACATGGGAAACGCCATTGCCAATAATGAGTTAGGCTTGCTTTATCGTAAACAGGGAAAATTTGATGCTGCACGTATGGCTTATCAAAAGGCGATTGATAATAACCCGGAATATCTGCCAGCAAAAAGAAATCTGGGTGTTTTATGCGACCTGTATTTACGTGATTTTGAGTGCGCCCTGGAACAATTTGAAGCTTACCTTTATTTACAAGCAGAGGATAAAACAATGGCAATCTGGGTTGCTGATGTAAAACTGCGGTTGAAAAATAGTGAGTAGTTGCACAATGAAATGTTGTTATCAAAGCTGTGAAAGATGCAGCATAAATTAAAATAAAAGACGCAAGTTTTGAGAATTGCTTTTATAAATTAACTTTGTCAGGCAATGAACATGAAAATTAAAGCTATACTAAAAATCAATGTAACCTTGTTAATGCTGCTGGCTGGTACAGCCATAGCCCAGGAAGAAAATATTGATGCAGATGTGAAAAAGTTATCAGGGATTTCTATTATCGGCAATAAAGAAGCACCTAAATCTCTTTTTATCATACCCTGGAAAAATTCTGAGGTAGGTGTGGCAACCAGTTTAAATACTGGCTTGATGGGTGACAGCAAAAGTTCTCTGGATAAAGAGGTGTTTTTACGTGAGCTTGATTTTTACAAATTAAGTCACGACATAAAATAGTAGCTTATTGAAGTGATTAAAAATTACGGTATTTTTTTACAAATATTAATTATGATTATTAAGGTGAGGAGTAGATGATGGATGTCATCGAGAATATTGTAGGTTTCTTTCAAACAGGCGGTACTTTTATGTACCCCATATTAATTATTTTTTCTTTTGGTGCTGCAATTTGCATTGAGCGCTATATAAAATTATTGAGTGTTGGCAGAGTCAATAAAAAGGTCTGGGATAAAGTTCATCCGTTACTTACTACTGGCGATTTTAAAGGCGCACGTGAGTCGATAAGTGA
>CAZYCY010000065.1:0-9740 GCA_964646145.1 uncultured Thiotrichaceae bacterium | reverse complement strand
TTAAAAATCAATAACCTGCGTCCTTTTCCAAAATTACGCTGAGTAGTTACAAAAATTTTTATCATGAGTTGTCAGGCGCTTGGTAAAAAATTGAATACATGTTTATCAGCTATAAGCATGCCACGGCAGAACGGTTCTGCTGATTTATTTAATATAAAACAACATGTTAAGCTCAGGTCTAGTACAAATACTACTTAGCATAAATAAACCTCTAAAATTCAATCGGTTACATAAAAGTGAATTAATGTAATCAATAAAGTTTCAATGAGTTACAATTTGAACCGATTCGCCGTGATAAGTATGCAATGTTAAAGTATTAGATTTAGCAGTGGCTGTATTATTATGCGTAGCTAATCATAACTCAACCACTATGGACTGAAAGTCCATAGGTTGCTCTAAACAACGACTGAAAGTCATTTTGCTTTAACTGGGCACTGAATATCATAAGCCAGATAAATATCACCATGAAGGACATGAAGATCTTATGCCTTCATGCGCTTCATGGTGAATTGAAAAGATATCAATGCCCACTAAAAAATGTGTAGCAGCTAAAGCCTTGCACTAAAGTGCATAGTTTTGACTAGCGATCTGAGACCAATAAAATGGATTATAACGGTGAAAATAAATAATACTCAAAAAGCTCTCTTGCGTTGGCGGCGAACAAAAATTGTCGCCACGCTCGGACCGGCAACTGATTCAGAAAAAAAAATAAGTGAATTAATAAAAGCGGGGGTAAATGTTTTTCGCCTGAACATGTCACATGGTGACCATGAATATCACCGTAGAATATTTAACAGGGTTCGTCATTGTGCGAAGAAACTTGATGTGCATGCAGCAATTTTAATGGATTTGTGCGGACCTAAAATACGTACAGGTAAATTCAAAAACAACCATATAATATTAAAGCCTGGTACAAAAGTAGTTATTAGTTGCGCAGCAGGCACGGGTGAAGAAGGTTTAATTATTTCGCAATATAAAAAACTTTGCAATGATGTAAAACCTGGAGAAAGAATTTTACTTGATGATGGCAACCTGGAGTGTCGGGTTAAATCCATAAAAGGTAAAAACATTCAATGCAAAGTTATTTATGGTGGTGAACTTAAAAACAATAAAGGCATTAATCTTCCCGATTCTACAGTTACTGCATCAAGTTTTACCGCCAAAGATAAAAGAGATGTTGAGCTGGCGATGGCATTAAATGCCGACTTTGTTGCATTAAGCTTTGTACGAACCGCTAACGACATTGAATGCCTAAAAAAATATATGCAGCGTAGCAACAAGGAAATCGCCATTATTGCAAAAATAGAAAAGCCGGAAGCTGTCACCAATATTGATAGTATTATGCAATCCGCCTATGGCATCATGATTGCTCGGGGTGACCTGGGTACAGAATTACCAGCGGAGCAAGTGCCATTAATTCAAAAAGAAATAATTAATAAAGCACGTTTAAATAATCGTCCTGTCATCGTTGCCACGCAGATGATGGAGTCCATGATTAGTAATGCAAGACCAACGCGAGCAGAAGTAGGTGATGTCGCCAATGCTGCCATGTCGAGTGCCGATGCTGTTATGCTTTCAGCAGAAACAGCGGTAGGCGAATACCCGCTTAAAGCAGTAAAAATGATGGACAAGGTGTTGCGTGAAATAGAAGCCTATCAATGGCAGCGGGGCGTATTTGGCGACAAGCTGGATGAAAGCAGTAAAACACCTTCCGCAAGAAAAGCCATATCACAAGCTGCAAGCAGCCTGGCGCAAGATTTAAGATTACAGGGGATTATAGTACCAACCCGCAGCGGGCATACAGCTATAGTGTTGTCGGCAACACGACCTTCTGCGCCATTATTGGGAGCATCAACAAACGCATCCACCTGTCAAAAGCTGGCCTTACATTGGGGCGTTGTTGCGTTTTTGATGAACCAGGAAATTGTACAGGACTGGAATATTCTGGTACAGGAAATTAGTGCATGTTATCAATTGACACATACCGGTAGCCGAGTATTACTGGTCTCTGGCTTTAATGATGATGAAGAATTAAATGAGCCCGTTTTAAAAATAATTAAAGTGAAAAATAAATAATTTTGTTTGTGTGTTTTACTGCTGTTGCGGTGGTACAGTGGGGTGTGATTTAAATGCTGGCGCATGATCGGCTTGTCCATTTTGCCGTGGTCGTTGGTAAAAAGTTCGCAGATACGGTGATGGTATGTCTGGATCGCGTCGCCTTGCATTTTGAAGCAAAACAGTTCACCCAGCCAGTGTGGTCTCCGCTTGGGTAAAAAGGCAGTTCATTTTGCGGAAAACCAGTATCAAATAGAGTGAGTTTGCATGGTTTACAGTAAAACAATTATGCCTGCTAGAGCGATTATTATTCTCGCCTTATTGATCAGCATGACGACTGTAGACGCGTCGAATGTTACTGTTTACAAAAATGAAGCCACGGGTTTGCTAACCTGGTCGGCAGAGGATACTGGTTTTAGCATTGAGTTAATTCAATTAATACCGGATTTTATTCGTGCAATCTATGAAAAACATAATTTTCCTGGCAAAGAAATTGAACGTGTAGCCAGCTATTGCATATTTGGTACGATTTTAAAAAATACCTCGAAGCAGCATTTAAGTTACCGGGTAAAAAACTGGTCATATCGCACTAAAGATGGAACAAAGCATCCCGTTAAAACCAAGACGCAGTGGCTGGAAGAATGGAAAAATTCAGGTATATTGTTTTCCTGGACAATATTGCCCGATATAGGTGAATTTGCAGTCGGTGACTGGCAACAGGGCTTTACCACGATTAAGTTGGCAAGGGAAAGTGAGTTTGATCTGATTTATACCTGGCAGCTAGATGGTGTTGCGCATACGGCTGTGTTGAAAAATCTAAAGTGTGCGCCTGAATCGTTGCCCAATTTTAAACAGGCTGGATATAGATAGGATAAAAAATGAAGAATATAAACAAATTTTTATTAGTAGTACTTTGCTGTGTTTCATCTTCAGTTGCCGCCAACTGGCAGCAGCCTGAACTAAGCTATCATTTAACTCCTATGGCAAAAACTATTCCAGCCAGTGATTTTGAATTGCTGAACATGGATGAAGAAACGAAAAAACTATCTGATTATCGGGGAAAAGTTATTTTGCTTAATTTTTGGGCAACCTGGTGTCCACCTTGTGTTCGTGAAATGCCCTCAATGGAGCGCTTGCAACAACAGTTCAGCGCTGATGACTTCAAAATTATCGCGGTAAACCAGATGGAAGAAATTGATCAGGTTTTTGCATTTACCGGACAGTTAGAAATTGATCTGACTTTTGAGATTTTATTTGATAGTCAAAGCACTGTGTCACAGGCATATGCAGTGCGAGGACTGCCGACAACCTACTTGATAGATAAACAGGGTAACATACGTTATCGTGCTGTAGGTGGTCGTGATTTTAACCACCCCGAAGTGATAAAAGTCATAAATTCGCTTATTAAAGAATAGCATGCCTCTGCATTTCACTCAGCACAGTACCATAGTCAGGACGCACCGCCGATGTGGCGGGCGAGCTGTCAGATGGTGATGTTTGGTGGAATGCGGCTGCGACTAAATACGAATAGTTAATCGGTTCTTAGAGCTGCCTATATGTTATAAAGTTTAAAAATCTGACGAACTGCGTAATCAATTCTTGTACGGATATCGTCTATGGATTGTTGCTGCTGCACATTACCCGTGGCATGACCTAACCAGACCACATAACCACTGCCGGCATCAATGAGCGCGATAACCAGTGCAGCTTTAGGTACATTGGTAGGAATTCTTTTGCCACCATCCGGATCTTCTTTAAGCTCCAATACCGTCATATCGACACCAGCCGCAAAAGCAACCAATATATCAGGGTTGTTCTTTACCTGCGTAAAGCCATGAGCACGTAACTCACGGTTAATGACATATTTTACTTCTTCATCGGTATCCAGCGTTGGCTGCTCCCACTGCCCAATAGGGTCGAACACAATCTGTGCACTGCCCGCCCAGGCATATGTTTTATATTGTTGGTAGTCAATACCCGGATCAGCGTGTGCCTCAATCTGTATATCTCTGGTCAGGGTGGCGCACGATGAGATAAATGTTACGGCGACAAAGACAGAAATTAAAAAACTGCTTTTAGTTAATAGATTCATTATTTTTTCCAGGTTTAATGTTAAAAAATATGGCATAGAGTACGGGGACTACAATTAGTGTTAACACTGAGGCGAAGCCTAAACCAAACATGATAACCACTGCCATATCCAAAAAGAATACATCGCTCAATAACGGTGCCATACCTAGAATGGTGGTGCTGGCAGCCATCATTACCGGTCGCAATCTGGAAACAGAAGAATCAAGAATGGCATTATAAGACTCATTGCCGGCAGCAATATTGACGTCAATTTCCTCAATCAATACAATGGCATTTTTAATCAGCAGACCGACCAGGCTTAACGCACCAAGCAGCCCCATAAAGCCAAAAGCCACATTCATTGACAGCAAACCAGCCGTAATACCAATAATCGCCAGCGGCACAGTTAACCAGATGATTAAAGGCTGACGTATTTTTCCAAACAGTAAAATGACGATGACAATCATCACCAGAAAGCCGCCGGGTAATGAGGCAGCGATAGCAGCAACGGCATTGCGGGAATCTTCGTATTCACCGCCCCATTCCAGAGAGTAACCAGGCGGCAAATCAAGCGCATCAATTTTAGGTTTCAGGCGATCAAGCAACACGGTTGCCAGTTCAAACGAAGGGTCGCAGGAAGGGGTGATAGTAAAAATTCGATCGCGTTTTATAATTTTCGCATTAGCCCACTCTGTTTTGAAATAGGAAACCACCTGACCAACAGGTACAGCACTTTGCAGAATGGGGCTATGCACGTATATGTCCCGTATGGTAGCAACATCAGCGCGTTCAGCATAAGGCGGCAACAGAATAATCGGTAGTAAACGTATGCCGTCTCTAAACAAGCCGACCTGCTTACCATCAAAAGCCATCAGCATCGCGCTGCTTACTTCTTCACGGGTGATGCCTAACTGGCGTGCGGCTTTTTCATTATAGATTGGGCGAATGACTTTTACCGGCTGTCGCCAGTCATCACGAATATCCATGGCTCCGCCATCATCTGCCATTATTTGCTGCACTTGCTGCGAAAGCTGTCGCAATACGATTGGGTCAGGACCGCTTAAACGCACTTCAATTTTTGCATCTCGACCAGGACCAATACGCAATGGTTTTGTTTTAGGTTCAGCGTTGGGAAAGTTTATTGCTGCATATTCCAGCAATAATTTTTCTATACGAGAGATATCCTGTAATGATTCGGTAGTGATAATTATTTGACCGTATGCGCTTGATGCTGACCCCGGACCATAAACCAGGGTAAAACGCGTTGCACCGCCACCGACAAAAGACGCAGTGCTAACAACACCATCTAGCGTGCGCAGGTAATTATCGAGTTGAATAATATCATCACGTGTTTTTCGTATATCGGTACCTTCAACATTCCACATATCAAAGAAAAACATCGGTGTATTCGAGTTTGGAAAAAAACTTTGTTTGACATAACCAAAACCATATAAAGACGAAGCAAACAAAACCAGAACAATGCTGACCGTCACCCAGCGAAAACGGATGGCAGAACTCAAAAAGCCACGATATTTTTTAAACATTAATCCTGCATAGGGGTCTGCCTGTCTTGCTCCAACCTTATCAGCTTTAAGAAATTGCGCGCATAATAAGGGTGTCATGGTGACCGCAGTAACCCAGGACAATAAGAGAGAAATCAAAATCACCCAGAACAAAGAGTTGACAAACTCACCCGTTGCATCCTGAGATAAGCCAATGGCAGCAAAGGCAACAATACCAACAATCGTGCCACCAAGTAGCGGCCACATCGTCGCGCCAACGACCTCACGAGCGGCTTTGGTACTGTCTTCACCCCGCTTAATTCTTACTAACATGCCTTCGGCAACAACAATGGCATTATCCACCAGCATACCAAGCGCAATAATAAGTGCACCCAGTGATATGCGTTGCAGATCAATCGCCATATAATTCATAAACCAGACCGTACCGGATACCGTTATCAAAAGAATGGCACCAATAATAAGACCCGTGCGCAAACCCATGAACAACAGCAGCACAACAATCACGATGACCAGTGCCAGCGCAACATTAAAAATGAAACCTCTAACGGATACATCAACAATGGCGGGCTGGTCGTAAATAGCATCAAGCTGCATACCAACCGGTGTCACTGCCTGCAACTCATTAAGACGAGCATCTAAACGCTGACCAACCACAACAACATTTTTGCCAGGTAGCATTGATATACCAATGGTCAATGCCGGCTTACCATTAAAGAAGATATATTTTTCCGCCACTTCTTCATAAACGCGGCTCACTGTTGCAATGTCTTTGATGCGCACCAGAGTGTTGCCACTGCCTCGAATCAGTAGCTCACCAATTTCCTGTACAGAGTGCAACTGTCCAGTCGGGTTGATGCGAATATATTCGTCACCAACACGCACACTGCCTGAATCGGAAACAAGATTTTGAGATTGTATTACACGGTTAAATTCCAGGTATGAAATCCCCAGTTTTGCCATATTGGCACGAGACACTTCCAGATAAACAACTTCTTTCTGCTCGCCCGCAATGGTGATCTTTCTAACTCCGGGAACAAGCAACAGTTGTTCTTTTAATATGTCGGCATAATCTTTTAATTCGCGGAAAGTGTAGCCATCGCCAGTTAATGCATAGAACAGACCATATACATCACCAAAATCATCGTACACCACTGAGGTTTTGGAGCCTGGCGGCAGTTGAACTTGTACGTCATTAATCTTGCGACGCAGTTCATCCCAGATTGCGGGAAAATCTTCCTTTTTATATTTATCTTTAATTTTTACAGTGACTTCAGAAAATCCGTCCTGTGAAATGGACTCAACCCGTTTTAGTTGCTGTAATTGTTGTACCGCGTTTTCTATGTGATAGGTAACTTCACGCTCGACTTCCTGTGGCGTTGCACCGGGATAAAGCGTGTAAACCTTTGCGTCCTTAATGGTAAATTCAGGATCTTCCAGCCGACTGATTTCCTGCAAAGCAGTGATGCCGCCAGCAAGCAATAAAACAATAAAAAGCCAGGTGGTTACTTTTTTGGTAACAGCGTATTCTGCAATATTCATTTAATATCCGTGTTAATAAGTTCCTGATGGTTATTTAGCCTGTTCACCCGTTTCCAACAGGGTCACTTTCATATCGTTTCGCAAAAAGGCTGCACCGGCAACAACAACACGCGCACCCGGATTTAATCCTGTTACCTGCATGGCATTATTCATTAGCAACCCAGGCTTTACGGTTTTAGGGTTTACTGTCATGGTTTTTTCATCAACAATCCAGACGGTTGCCTGTTTTTCATTGTTTGCAACGACGGCAGATACTGGTACTGTGACCGTGACCGTGCCATCAGCTTGTAATTCATCAACAAATAATTCAACAATAACCGTTGCCGTCATACCGGGCAGAACATTGTAATTTTCAGGGTTGTCCATCTTCAAAGTCACTTGAAATGTTTTTGTATGTGGATCTGCTTGGGCTGTCGTTTCAAGGAAGCTGAGCGGAAACTTCTGGGCGGAAATCGCACCAAACACAGCATAAAACCCTATGTCAGCATCATGATTTTTTTTGATGCCGATCATAATGTTTTCTGGCACGTCGATTTTAATTTTTAATGCAGAAACATCTTGCAGTGAAAAAACGGTTTGCGCGACGGTTACTTCTTCAAAACTTTCGACGTGACGTTTTGCAATAAAACCATCAAAATTTGCCTTTAATCTGGTGTGACGCAACTTCTGTTTGGCGGCTTCTAAAGCGGCTACAGCGGTCTGGTATCTTGCCCGAAGATTATCATGATCAACGCGTGAGATAGCACCCTTTTCTACCAGCACTACCGCGCGATCAAAGTTTGCTTTCGCGGTATCATAACTTGCCTGCTGGTCTTTCAGAATGATTTTAAAATCAGTGGGATCCAGCTCTGCCAGTATCTGGCTCTGTTTAACTTGGTCACCTTCTTTAACAGTAATGGCTTGAATTTTACCACTGACACGAAACGATATATCCGCTTTTTGAATGGCATCAACCACCGCCGGGAAGGTTCGTCTGTTCACTAATACCTCACCACCGACAACAATGGTTTTGACTGGACGTGAACTGACCTCCAATATCTGCGCAGGCTCTTCACAACCACTGACGAAAAATGATAAAGCAAGAATAGAAGTAGCAAAAGACAGTTTACGTATTTCCATGGGATTGTCCTGAACGGTTATATGGTTGTCGCTCGGTGCTCCTGGCACTTAGGACTCAGGATCAAATAACTTACGAAACTTAACTTGCCTTTTTGCTCCAGCTTGAATGATCTCAAATCGTTGCGTAGCGCAACTATGCGCCTTTTGAGATCATCCAATCTGAAACAAACTACGGCGTTAAGTTCCGCATCTTATTTAATCCTGAGTCCTTATCCGAGAATAAGCCGTAGCGAAAAGTACAAAAAGGTTATAAGGTAAGCTTACCAGTATGTTGACGTAGTATGTTGACGTAAATTCCCATCAATAAAAAAATATATCAGTGAGTGCTCTTATCTGGTGATTGCCCCATGTCGGCATCTTTCAATGGCTGGATTAACACCCAGGGTTTCACCACCGTCGACCAGAGTCTGGTGTTTTCTTTATGCCACTGTTTGGCCTGTGCATCAGTAACTTTGGCCACTTCACCTGATGTTAACCATTGGCTGACTTTGTCTTTGTTATCTAAGGAGAAGGCAACCGCGACATCAAGCAGATTGGTATTGCTGGTCACGTAGATTAACCAGCCCCCAGCAAAAAAACGTTGTAATTCAGACCAGTTAATCTGTGATGTTTCACTATTGATGTTGGCGCGAAGCACATCAAGGCTGTCTGTTTTTGTATGATCGCTTATCATAGATCAGGATTATAACCCATTGTTATCCTTTAGCTCGTAACATGACCAAGCTCACCGTCGAGTAAACACACATAGCGGGCAATATACAATTGCGATTATCCTTAAAAAACCAGTTGAATCGTAGCGAGGAGTTACAGCGAGGATGGCTAAGATGCTGAAGGTTAAAGTTTTTAGCAGCAATAAATTGCGCGGTCGATTCACCTACACGACCAGCACTAACGATGGTAATTTCGTGTGCCCATCGCCACTTCTATGAATACTCCACCGGCTCAAAGCCGGTGGTTTCAGGTTACGGCTAAAAGCCGGTCATTTCGCCTAAAGGCACTATAGCGCACTAGATTCATCATTACTCGTCACGTCATTCCCGCATGTTTCTAGCGGGAATCTAGCTACATGATAGATTCCTGCTAGAAACATGCAGGAATGACGGAGCATAACATGCAAGTTACGGGATTAATTATCCTAGAAAAATCAGTTGAATCGTAGCGAGGATGACTAAGGTGCTGAAGATTAACGACTTTACAGGTTATATTGGAGGAAAGCGTATCACCCATACGGTGAGTTCAATATGTTCTGGAAAGTCGTTAAGATTCATTGCATTAGACATCCGCAGTAGGTTCAACTGATTTTTTTAGGATTATGCTTCCACTTAACCCTGGCCGCCTAAAGGCGTGGGATTTACGGATCCCCTATCGGGGACTTTAAAAAATTTGTATTGCTTATTGATGTATTCACACAATACACGGTCAACGCATTAACTC
>CAZYCY010000064.1:0-9828 GCA_964646145.1 uncultured Thiotrichaceae bacterium | reverse complement strand
CATTAGATGTCCACGACGAATTGATTCTAACGATTTAGTTATAGGCAGGCCCAGCACGCAAGCTGTGGGCTCGTGTAAGGCTTTACGTACAATTAATATCGAATTATCTGACACGAGGAAGACTTGATTACTGTTTAAATCAGGTTAATATTGCCGCTCCAATAAAAATTGTCCAAGGAGGACGCTCATGAAATTTCTTCATAGTCTTTTTTTAACCGCTATTTTATTAACTGGCTTATTATTTTCTTCAGCAGTATTTGCCGACAAGGTTAATATTAATAATGCCAGTGTAGAACAGATTGCTGCTATCATGACAGGGGTAGGTGAAACTAAAGCAAAAGCAATAGTGGATCACCGAAAAATCCACGGCAAATTCAAATCTATTCAGGATCTTGAAAACGTCGATGGCATTGGTAGTAAAACAATAGAAAAAAACAAAGATAAAATAACTTTGTGAAACCTCGGCATATACTCTTCGCGCTCTAAACGGGGTGCTTGAGTGTGGAGAGTATGGCTCAAGCGTGTAGAGAAATGAGAATATTAAAAGCAGTAGACATAAAAAACTCGGCAAATGCCGAGTTTTTTATGCTGATAAAAAAAGTTTTATTTAAACATTGAAGCAGTTATGCCCTGGTACCAGGCATGAGCAGATTTGGCTTCTCGCTTATAGGTACCATCAGTCGGGAAAAGACCGCCGCCTGTTCTCTGGATTTTGCGGTTATCCAGCACATATGCAGCCAATACTGAAATGCCATGGTCAGCTGTAATCAATGAAAAGCAATGATTCGTCAAAGAAGCCGTAGCGTTCGTCGGTTTACCGCCGAGCAAATCGGCTACTGCACGACCACAAACACTGCCTTGTGAATCAGCCGCGAAAGCAGACTTGGGCATGGGGCTGGCAATACTGGCATCGCCTAAAACATGAATATTGGCAACCCGTTTTGATTCAAACGTTTCCTGATCAATCGGGCACCAGCCGGACTCATCAACTAATCCCATACGCACCGCCGTAGTATTTGCTTTTTGTGCAGGCACATAATTGATGACATCGGCTTTAATGGTTTCACCATCTTTTGTTATCAGCTCTTTTTTGTTTGGATCTATACGTTGAACGTCGCCGCCCATAGATTTTGGTACCCATTCAATGATGGCGTTATCGGTGCCAAAGCCATAGTGTTCTTCCCAGCCGGCTGTAAACATGCCTTGTTTGGAGAACTTTTCTTTGGCGTCCAGAATAATAAGTTTTGCTTTAGGTTTTTCACGTTTCATATAAGCGGCAATCATACTTGCTCGTTCATAAGGTCCAGGTGGACAACGAAACGGATTGGGTGGTGCTGCCAAAACCATGGTGCCATTTTCTGGCATTGCATTCAGTTGCGACTTCAGTATCAATGCTTGATATCCCGCCTTCCAGGCATGCGGCACTAAAAAAGTGGTGGTTTCATCATGTCCTTCAATCATATCCCAGCGGAAAGAAATGCCCGGCGAGACAACCAGGCGATCATACTCTAATGGTTGACTGCGCAGAGCTAGCTTGACTAACTGCTTATCAGCATCAATGCCAATTACTTCATCATGAATGACATTAATATTATGTTCTTTCGGTAGATTCCGGTAATTAAAGGTCAGTTCATCCTTTGAGACAATATCCGAATACAGCCAGTTGCCACCAAAGCATGTTGAATAGTGCACATTACGTTCTACCAATGTTACTTCAATTTCCGGATTGGCTTTTTTAATGTTTTGTGCGGCAGAGATGCCTCCCGGACCACCTCCTACGACCACAACCCGCGCTACTGCGGATTTTTTTGCAGATATTTTTGTTTGGGGAGAAGGTGCTGTGGCGCATCCTGTTAAAACTGCCGCACCAGCGATGGCGCTAAATTTTAGTAGTTCTCTTCTTTTCATTGTATATCTCCTGTTTTATTATTTACTTTGCGTTTGTAATAATTTTTATAAATTCAAGCGTTGTCCATGGTTATGTAAAATAATGTTGACAACATCCCTTAGATCAACATATCAATTTAAGTGCTACTAATCGGTATGTCTTCGGCCGCCTATACTGAGTAGGTATTGACACTTTAATTAAATGTTGATAAAAAAGCAAATTATTATCACTGTCGATTAAAGAGAGCAATTTTATCTATCTCGACCAACGGGAGAGCACATATGCCAGTGCTGTGTAGGCCTTTACCCAGGTCAAGATGGAGGTAGAAATTGCAGTGTTTGTTTAGTCCACCATGTGCTTGGTGAATGCCAGATCAGGGTTACTCTTACTGTGCAAAGTTCTCTTATTACTGTTTATTGATAAGTCTGTAACTTGAAATCAGACGAGCCATTAATCCGCAAATAACTTCCGGCATCATGCCAGTCACCTAATACTATTCTGGTGGTGTCGTGACCGTTGAGTTTTTTGCGATGAATCATCGGACGGTGTGTATGACCGTGAATAATCAAGTCAATGTCGTTTTCTAAAAAAACTTTTTTGGTTTCAGCTTGATTTGCATCCATAATGGAGGCATCTTTTTTTGTGGTTGTCTGTTTGCTTTTTTCTCTAAAACTTTGTGCAAGTTGATGACGTTGTTCTAATGTCTTTGTTAATGCCTGCTGTTGCCATAACGGGTTTCGTACCATTTGCCGAAATTTCTGGTATTCAATGTCATCAGTGCATAAGGTGTCGCCATGCAAAAGTAAAATATCACGCTTATTATGGTTGCTGCCAGTTTTATCGTTGACCGTGTAGCTGATCTTATGTGGGTCCGGGATTATTTTAAAATGACATCGTTGCGCAAGTGTTTCGCCAATCATAAAGTCACGGTTGCCGTGCATCAGAAATATCTCGGTATGGTATTGTGTTGCTAATCTCGCTAAGGTGTTAAAGACATCTTGGTAACCCGTTGCCGGATCATCGTCTCCCCACCAGACTTCCAAAAAATCGCCAAGAATATACAAGGCATCGGCGCCAGCAGCAATGTCTTCTGAAAAACGTACAAATAAGTCCATTATTTCCGGACGCTCAGGCATCAGGTGAAGGTCGGAGATAAAAACGATGTCTTTCATTGATATGATAAGCAGGTTTATTCTACTGTGGCGTTATTAAGGGTGACGGTTTCTACAGGTACATCAGCGTGACCACTGTCATTGCCCGTACTGACTGCGGCAATGGTATCAACCGTGTCCATGCCGTCGGTGACTTTACCAAAAACACAATAACCCCAGCCTGCGCCAGTGGGTGCGGTATGGTTTAAAAATGTATTGTCTTTATGGTTGATGAAAAATTGTGCCGTTGCTGAATGCGGATCATTGGTTCTGGCCATAGCGATAGTGCCACGGTCATTTGTTAGTCCATTATCCGCTTCGTTTTTGATGGCATCTTCAGGTTGTTTTTGCACCATTCCCGGCATAAAGCCACCACCCTGTACCATGAAATTAGGGATGATACGGTGAAAGATGGTGCCGTCATAAAAGCCGTTATTCACATAACTTAAAAAGTTTTTTACGGTTTCTGGGGCTTTTTCATCATTTAGTTCAATAACAATATTGCCATGTGATGTTTCTATAGTCACTGTAGTCATGGTGTTTTTATTTCCTGAGTCGTTCTTTCCGCACTGTCCTATTGTGTAGAAGTGAGGAGTGATTAAAATCATTATGCTACAGAGTGCTGGTAATAATTACAATGGCTTGTGATTGAACTACTACTGTGGGGCAATGATTGTTTCAGTGTGACGACTCAGCTAGCTCCTGAAAGCCAGCATTTCTGCTGTTGTGCATCCATGTGTATTGCCTACACTAAAAAACAGATATCTACCCGTGTTAAGATGTAACTTCTCAATAAGTCGGGGCAGTCTTATTGAGAAGTTACTGTAAGATTACGTTTTGCCTTGATCTGTCGATTTCTAGGGACAATTATGAGCAGATAACATATATTTTTACTGCTTTAATAGTAAGTTTAGGGCTTTCAGTCCGGTCACAACCTATGCACTTTCAGTGCATAAGGTAATTACACATTCGCACTCAAGTAAAACCCGTTTAGAGTGCGTGGATTTTCGTCAGGGGCAGGGCAGTAATAGTGACCTATTGTAAGGCTTTGCAATGCAGCCTTTGCGAAAAGATGCGAGCTAAAAATGGGTTTTTTTTGAGTGCGAGAGGTATGTATGGATACCATGCTCCTGGTGGCTCTGATACCGGATTTTTTTATACAACAGGTTCGTCTGCCGCCGCAGATGTGAGACACCGATTATGCATGATGAATATCGTTTTACCCTGACACCAGGTCATATTACGGCACTCGTTGCCGCGCCTCTGCTGGCGGTGGTGGTGTACTGGCTGACTCTGTCTCAAGGTGAGCTTGTTGCAGGGGCGTTGGCGATCACGGTATTTGCTGCCGTATTGTGGATTACCGAGGCACTGCCATTGCCGGTCACCGCATTGTTGATTCCAGTGGGACTGGCAGCAGTGGGTGTGTTCGAAGCCAGAAATGCTTATAACTCTTTTGGCAGTTCTGTATTATTTCTGGTGTTGGGTGGTTACGCACTGGCGGTGGCTGTTGAGGCCAACGGTGTTGACCGCTGGCTGGCACGGCGTATTTTGAGTGTGGCGGGAAGCCGTACTATCGGGCTGCTGATTGCCTTCATGATAACCTCAGCATTGTTGTCTATGCTCATTTCCAATACTGCCACCACTGCGTTATTGTTGCCAGTGGTGCTGGGCATTCTCAGCCGCCACGTTGGCGATACTAATCTTTCCCGGCTGTTATTACTGGGTGTCGCCTACGGCGCTAGCATTGGAGGCGTGGCCACAGTAACGGGCACTGCACCCAATGCCATTGCCGCCGGTTTGCTGGAAATTGGTTTTCTGGAGTGGTTGAGTTACGGTTTGCCGGTCAGTATTACCATGTTGATAGTAGCCGTTCCTATCCTCTGGTGGACTTACCGTCCTGAACAGAAACAAATTACTGTAACACTGGGCGAAGAAACTCCACTAACCAAAGGCGGAAAACGCGCACTTACAGTGGTTGGCATTACACTATTGTTGTGGTTGTTCGGGCCCATGTTGGGCAAGCTGTTGCAATTGCCGCCGGCCTTGTTCAGTTCTGCAGCGGTGGCCAGTATTGCTGTGGCGTTGTTAATGCTGACTCGCTGCGTTACCTGGAAAGCACTGGAAAAAGGTGTTCACTGGGGCGTGTTATTACTGCTTGGTGGTGGTCTGACTCTGGGTCGTGGTCTCACTGAATCTGGTGCCGCCAACTGGTTGGCTGGGCTACTAAGCTCTGGTGTTGGTGACCTGCCGATGTTTACCCTGTTGCTGGTGTTGGTGAGTATTGGCGTATTTGCTACCGAGTTGATTTCGAATACAGCGGTGACTTCCAAACTCGCTCCTATTCTTATGGGCGTTGCTTTGCAGCTGGGGTTGGAAACCGACAGTCTGGTGGTGCCGGTTGCCATCGCCACTTCCATGGCTTTTATGCTGCCGGTAGCGACCCCACCTAACGCACTGGTGCATGCTACTGGAGCAATTACCCAGCGGGACATGATGCGAGTCGGACTGCGTCTCAACCTGGCAGCCATCCTTGTCATCACTCTGCTGTTTTATTTTGGTGTGGCGGGATGAATAGATTTCTGGCACACTGCAAACTTCATAAAGCTCATAATATTACATGCCTCTGCATTTAATATTAACTTATTGAACTCGAACAAAAGCCAGGTTTTTAGAGATACCCATTAGTAATGACTACAACGGCGTGCTCATGTCTTGCCGTAAACAGGCAGGCATGAGCTGAACACGATATACATTGTTGCCGGGTTAATAATAAAGCACAACAGAGGAAAACATGTTAGATTCTAACAAGCTTGAATTGAAACCACTTGTTACTCTAAAGGTAAAGGCAGATTTTGATAATATATCGACTGTTTCTTCATCAAAGAATATAGAGGCTGCTTTTCGTATACCGGGATATCGGGGGTTATGGCTGGACGCACGCAGTTGGAATAAGGAAGCCGCTAACTTTTATGCTGCGCGTTCAGCTCGAACGCCTGAAAACCTTCTTAATCACGTGCAACGCATTATGCATCATACCCGGCAAAAAAATGCAGAGGGGGTATATGGTGCGGTAATGGATCTTTTTATAGTACTGAAAAATCATGGGCAACCGCTAAGAAAACGCATGTTAAATTACGCTCGTCCATTACTGGAAGAGGTGCAATACAAAAATTTTTATCAGCTACTTGATAAAGATGCTTCAGCACTGGATATGTTGACACCTGGGAACTGTTCCATACTTTCTAAAGGTTTTTCAGGAACATTTCGATTAGTGGAAAAACTTAATCCTGTATTAGAATCTGAGTAGAATGATTTTCTTGTGTTTAGCAAATTGATGAGTATCGCAGAACAACAACCACTTCGAGTTTCAGTTCAAGGTGTAACGGAAAAAATGCTGAACACGCTTGAGTATTTCTTTCACGTTAACTGTGATAATTATTGTGAAATAGTCAATGATGAGTCAGCTGAATTGAGCATTATCGACCTTGATGCAGTGGGGGGGGAGGGAATGGCGGGTGAACATCAGGAAAAAACCCCTGAACAACCACTCATTGTTTTATCCTTTCATGATGATAAGCAAATAGAAAATGCGATTTTTATTCAAAAGCCTGTCAACCCAGAATTACTGATGATAGCTATTGAAACGATTAATAAAAAAATACAAAGTCGTCAATGCCTTGATGAACCTGCTGCTAACAATCGATATGAAGAAATTGTAAATCATCCAGAGGAAAAGCAATTAGTTAAGCAAATTGATGATAAAGCGGATAATCAGGATAATTCAGATTCATCAGTAGACATAAGTGCACACGCAAGACAAAAAATACTTGCGGTTGAAAGCAAAGTGCTGGTAAATAAAAATGAGCCTGCGAATGTAGAGAGGCTAACGCAGGTGAAGGTGGTAGCCAAAGAAAAAAATGTGGTAACAGGTAAAGATGCTACCGCAGTAAAACCTCAAGCTGCAATGCCGAGAAAAAAGCAGGATGAGCGATGCTACATCGGTTCGGCACCGGATGTTGATCTGGATGATCCCAGGCAACTGGTTAGTGCTCAATATGACCCTAAAGACTATTTCCAGCATATTATCCAGCAGGCGTTCATGAAGGCAGTAAAGCATCATAAGCCAGTTGAACTGACCATACCACAAGGCTCTCTGATTGTATTTCCTGATGCAAAGCCAGTGTTACTTAATGTCAAAGAGTCCAGGTTGCGCGCTTTTTGTGCGCTACCGATCTCTGATGAAACCTTGACTACTTCATTCATCAAGCAAGGCTCTCTGCAGAAATATAAAAACAACTTGCCCACGATTGCTTTAGAGCAGGTTTTATGGAAAGCGGCAATATGGGCTTCCAGAGGCAGAGTTCCAATAGCAACTGATTTGAATAAACAGGTAGAGTTTCAACATTTGCCAAGCATTTCTCGTTCACTGCTTTTCCCAAATGCCTTGCATATTGCTGCATATTGGTCGGAACAACCGTGCTCACTGATTGACACCATTAAGGCGCTTCAAATTCCTCAGCGTTATGTATTTGTTTTTTATAGTGCGAGCAATGCAATTGGTATAGCCTCTGTTAAGAATGGCAAAACGAATGCTCAGGTTGAACCTATAAGGCCAAAAAAGATGCTCAATGATAATTTCCTAGGGCGTTTATTCAGCCATTTACCAGGCGCTAAAAGAAAAAGATAATGGAAATAGATATTATGAATAATCATAAAATCGTTTTTGTAGGGTGGGAAGCTTGATATGGATCGTTATAAATTGAACCATGGGTTTTATATCGCGCCTACTCCGGCAGGTGCTTACTACAGTGTATCCGATAGCCAGAAAAATCTATCTCGGCATCTTTTGCACATTTTATTAAGTCAGAAGGTTAGCCCTTTGCTAACGACTGAAAAACTGCAACAATGGCAAAAAATGGACGATGAGGATGAGGCACTGGATTCGCTTTATCATGTCCAGAATCTGGGCTGGGTTAGAGGTCTGGAAAAGCCTGTTTCGGCACCGCAAGGCGTACTGGAAGATGTTTTACCTGCGTTACTGGCTGATCTTTCCGATACCAATAAGGCTTTGTTGGCAGACTCTCAGGGGTTTTATATCAGCTCACAGGGGTTTTCTCACGAAATTGCTGAAGAACTATCAGCATTAAGTGCTGATATTGCATCAATGCATGATCGTCATCAGCATTTGATTCAGGATAGTCTTGGATTGAGTACCAGTGCCTGGTCATTGGTGGATGCAGCTGGAAATAGTCAGGTGGGATTCTGGCCAATGTACATTGGTGATCAGCGATTTGTATTGGTCATCAGTGGGCTTCCCCAGCTTAATCGCCCCAGCCTGACAAATTTGATATGGGCTTTATACCATCGTTATGGAAATTAATGTTGCGTGATTAAGCAAAAGCTTTTTTTTGTGGTATTTAATGAGTTTAATTTAATATACTACTGAACCGGATGAAAAGGATGCCACTTATTAAAGCCTGCCTACAGCAAGGATGCTGTAGTAAAGCTTACATAAATGTATTGATGGTGTGTCTTTAATAAGTGGCATCCTTTTCATCCGACTCATTAATAAACAGGAGACATAAAATGCGTTCAGACATACTTGATTCGATATTAAGTGAATTAAATGGTACCTCGGCAGATATTGAGGCTGCGGGTATAATTTCAATCGATGGCTTGATAATGGCCTCACAATTACCAGCAGACATGGATGAAGACAGGGTGGGTGCAATGAGTGCTGCTATGCTATCACTTGGTGATCGTACCGCACTTGAGTTAGGAAGAGGTGCTCTGGAGCAGGTGCTGATTAAAGGCGACACTGGTTATGTTCTGATGACTTCAGCTGGTAGTGAAGCTGTGCTGACCGTTTTAGCAAAACCTAATGCTAAGCTGGGTCTTATTTTTCTCGATGTGAAGCGTGCTGCCGTTAATATTTCCAAATTGATATAAACACACTATGGCTCTGCAAATCCATCCGCCCAAAAATTAAATCCCCTGGGTTTTATTCCCGCCACTTGCGGGGTGGTGGTTCATTATGATCAATTTTGAGTGTTAACTGCTTTCAGGTGGTTCTTTTTCCTTCTGTAACTTTATATAATCAGCATTCGTCTTATCAATTTTCATGATGTGGTTAACCAACCAGTCTGTTAATAATTCATAAGTGGAGTTTGCTAATTCTTCAGAAGTTCCAGATTCGCGAATTTGCGCTAGCACGGCATTAATCGTTACCATGTATGTCTTGTGCGCATCGACATTTTGATTCGCCATCGGGCAGTTGTAGCAGGCGACGCTACCCTCTTCTTTAGCAAAATGCCATTCACCGTAATACTTTAAAAAGATAAGAGCTTTGCGAAGTTCCTCAGCACCTTTACCCTGCTCAAGTGCCGTTGCAAAATCAAATAATACGACAAAGAATTGCTTGTGTTGTAGATCAATGATTTTGTCACCGGTAGCTATAGAGTCATTCCACGTATATTTTTTTATCATAATTATCCAATGTTTTTATTGCCGCTACACTGCGCAGCTGCAATTTGTTTGAGTGTAATCAGCCTTCTCCTTAGTAAGATACTTATTCCATAGATCTTAATTATAGGTGATTTAATTCATTGTTCAGTATCTGCGGTGTTAAAATTATACCTGATTAGCCACGAAGATCAGCCATGTTTACATGATGTTTAATAAAAACAGCATGTAAAAATTTTTATAAGCCAGATACCTGAAAAATAATATTGAATAACAAATGTAACTACTCAGCGTAATTTTGGAAAAGGACGCAGGTTATTGATTTTT
>CAZYCY010000063.1:0-9857 GCA_964646145.1 uncultured Thiotrichaceae bacterium | reverse complement strand
CTTTGCGGTTAAAACAAGTAATGTTAAATCTTTTAAGCAATGCGATTAAATACAATGTAGCAAACGGGTCGGTCAGCATTAGAGCCGAACAAAATGTCAATGACATTATACGAATTTGTGTTACTGATACAGGAACAGGAATTTCAGAAGAAATGTTGCCTGATATTTTTCTCGCTTTCAATCGATTGCGCGCTACTAATAACATCGAAGGTACTGGCATAGGTCTGTCCATCAGCAAACAACTCATAGAAATGATGAATGGCAGCATTAGCGTTACCAGTGTAATTAATCAGGGCAGTGAATTCTGTATTGAGATTCCTGGAGGTCTTTATGTAACTTCTGCAAGCAATATAGCAAGCAAAGGCGACAATAAACCCGAGGAATTAAGTAGCCTATCAAACACGGAATCAATATTAAATTATAAAATACTTGTTGCAGAAGATAACCCTATAAATCAGACTCTCATCCTTAACCAGCTTAAAACGCTTGGCTGTGATATCGACCTGGTTAAAAACGGCCAGGAGGCACTAGACCTATTAGCTAAAAATAGTTACCAGTTATTACTAACTGACTGTAACATGCCTATCATTGATGGTTACAAACTGGCAAGGATCATTCGTGAAAGAGGAAATAAAGACCTTCCCATCATTGCTTTAACCGCCGATGCCTTTCCTGAAAAAAAAGCACAGTGTTTAAAGGCAGGAATGAATGACCAGATAACCAAGCCAGTTGACCTGAATACACTTAAACATATACTAGAAAAATATTTAAATCTAAACTATTAACGAGTCAGCTAGTGAGCGTTTACAGGCACTGTATTATCACCTGATAAGAAAACTTTTCCCCAGGTTAAAGTACACTGTCTGCTCACCATTGTCATTAAAACCAAAAGCGAGATATAACGGACCAAAAAAAGTGTCGGCACCGATAAACAAGCTCCCTGCCAGTATGATATTGCCTGCCTTTATGTCTTCATAGCGATTCCAGGCATTGCCAGCTTCCAACGAAAACCCGGCATACATGGGTAGAAAGGTGACGTCACCCAGTCGCCGATAAAAGGCGGTTTCAATCAGACCGAAGTGTTGTCCAACTACAGATTGTTGCAGAGTACCGGATAATTCCATAAAACCACCGCGCCTGTACAATGCATTAAATGGCGCGTTTTCATTCAATGTAGTTTCGAAAATGGCACGGCTGAATACGCTGTAACGTTTATAGGTTTCAGCGCCACTTAACGTCATTTGCAACTGCTCATAATTACTGTCAGCACCGAGTTTTTCCTGACTGGATCTAAACGAAATGCCACCAAAAAAACCGGTGTTTGGAAAGCTCAGGTTATCCAGTGAATCATGAAACAATGTGGTATAAAAAAAGCCTTCTCGAAAGTCGCCATCTGAAAGTGACCTGTCGCCACTGATTGTCGCTGTATGACCATCATTAAGATGCAACCCAAAGCTGATTTTTGTGGCTTGCTTAAAAATTTTACCAGTGGATAGATTCAGATAGTTACGGCGAAAACGCTTAACGGAGTCAATGTTGGAATTGTTGACTATCGGAAATATGCTGGTTGCAATACCTGCTTTAGCAGCAACAAATAAATCCAGTTCTACATTTAATGGCTGATAAATTTCAACGCTTACTTCCGGCTCACTACCCAGCCCGATCAGCGCCCGAAACTCTCCTGCCAGATCGTTTAAATTATGTTTAGTGTAAGCAATATCAACATTTGTGAATGCACCGATATCCGCTTCAGATTGAATAGATAGCCCAAACTGTAAATAACTATCAGCCCATTCTCTGTCATGCACATAAACAATTAAGCCGATTTGCCCATTACGTTGTTCCAGCGAATAACCCACAGAGCTGGAAAAATCCAGACCATAAATGTAGGATAAGTCTTGCTCTAATTGGGGAATATCAAGTGGTTCACCCAGTTTCTGATGGATGCGTACCTGCATTACTTCATCTCTCAGATGGGTTTTGTTTTTTATTTCGATAAAGTCGATGATCGGTTCTCTGTTGGCTATATTTGCCAGTGAAGATAGGTAAGCAGAATATGCCTCATCAGACAGTGATGATTTCTGAATCGCCTTGAGTTTTTCTATCGCCGAAACCTGTCCGGCTGAGATCATTTCAGCATGTTTTACAAAATCGGACGAAGATATTTCTATTGCACCAGGAGTAATTAAAATATCATTACCAGTTAAGGTTTTAATCTGACTATCGGCAACGCGTCTGGTCAGAATGGTTACTAACTGAGCGGTGATTTCAACACTGGATTTTAGATTCTCCCGACTAGATAAAGGCACACTGACATCAACCGCTATAATAATGTCCGCTCCCATGTCCCGCACCACATCAATGGGTACGTTATTTGCTACACCGCCATCAACCAATAATGTATCGTCAATCAGAACAGGCGGCAGTACACCGGGAATAGACATGCTGGCACGCATGGCTTTGGCAATATTGCCTTTTTGTATAACAAAGGGCTCACCATTTTCAATGTTTGTGGCGATGGCACGAAAAGGAATCCTTAAATTGTCGAAGTCATTTATTTGGAAGCCGGGAAAAGCCAGCCTGTCCAGTGCCAGTTCAATTTGCTGACCTTCGATTAAACCGGGAGAAAGCTGCAAACCAGTTTCACTGATACCAACGCGATAAATACTAAAAAAATCGAAGTCATCCTGTTTACGACGGAAAATTTTGTGTTTGCGATAAGCAAAATCATCAAATACTTTATCCCATGCGATTTCCGATACACTGTGTTCAATTTCTTCAGGGCTTAATCCTATGGCGTATAAGCCACCGATAATGGAACCCATGCTGGTGCCGACGATGTAATCAATTGGCACATTATTTTGTTCAAGAATTTTTAAAACGCCAATGTGAGCAAAACCACGTGCACCACCTCCGCTTAACACCAGACCGATTTTTGGGCGTTCGCCTATAAGGGTTTGTGTTGATGATTTTGCAGTGGAAGGATTACCCTGTAAATTACTGCTGGACGCTATTTTGCTAAAGCAAAATAGCGCGAGAGTAGAAAATAAAATGATTGAAAAATTACATTTGCAAAAAGGCATAACGTAATAAATAGCTACTTGAGTAAAATTTTAGTATAGCGAAACTTTTGTTAGCCGAGGAGAATTTTTGTCTTTTTTTCAGATTAGTTATCTAGTGTTGTGTATTGAATAGATTGCACTAGTTGTGGTATTGCGCACTAATGTCATGCACTGCATCAACCAATGTTTTAACATTCTCAGGCGTAATGTTGGGCGTAATACCATGACCAAGATTAAACACATGACCATCACCAGAACCAAAACCAGCAAGAATACGACTAACTTCCTGTTTAATGACTTCAGGATTGGTTGCCATAATGGCAGGATCCATATTGCCCTGCAAAGCAACCTTGTCACCAATTTGCTGGCGTGCCTTATGGATATCAACAGACCAATCCAGACCGACAGCATCACAGTCGGTGTTGGCAATGTCTGCTAGCCACATGCCGCCACCTTTGGTAAATAAAATAACTGGAATTTTCTTCCCGTCTTTTTCACGAGTAAGCTGGTCAACGATTTGCTGCATGTAGGCCAGTGAAAATGCTTTGTAGTGCGGCGTGGTTAACGCACCACCCCAGCTATCAAAAACCATCACTGCCTGTGCACCCGCTTCAATTTGTGCATTTAGATAAAGTGCAACCGAGTCTGCCAGCTTGCTCATTAAAGCGTGTGCTGATGTCGGGTCTTCGAATAATAACGCTTTGACTTTTGAGAACGTCTTGCTGCTGCCGCCTTCAACCATATAGGTGGCCAGTGTCCATGGGCTGCCAGCAAAACCAATTAACGGCACCTGACCGTTTAGTTCTTTGCGTATTAAAGACACCGCGTCAGTAACATAGGCTAGTTTATCGGCAGGATCGGGGACATATAAATTGCTTATATCGCTGGCAGAGTCGATGGTTTTTTTAAATTTAGGACCTTCACCTTCAGAGAAATATAAACCCAGACCCATAGCATCGGGAATGGTCAGGATATCGGAAAACAGAATGGCGGCATCCAGCTCAAATCGGCGCAGGGGTTGTAATGTGACTTCACAGGCCAGTTCAGGCGTACTGCATAAAGTCATAAAGTCGCCTGCTTTAGCGCGAATCTCACGGTATTCAGGTAGATAACGTCCCGCCTGGCGCATAATCCAGACTGGGGTGCGGTCAACACTCTGACCAAGTAATGCTCTGATAAACCGGTCGTTTTTAAGTGTGGTCATTATTATTGGCTGGATTTGTAATGAATGTTTCGGAGGCTTCTAATTAGAACTTAGCAATGACTTAATTCTACCACTAACTTCACCCATGTCTGCGCGACCTACGATTTGTGGCTTGACCAAGCCCATTACCTTGCCCATATCTTTAATAGAGCTGGCATCGGTTTGTTCAATGGCCTGGCTGACAATCGCATCAACCTCTTCTTCACTTAAAGCCTGCGGCAAGAATTCCTGAATAATACCACACTCAAAAATCTCTTGATTTACCAGGTCATCACGTCCTGCCGTTTTAAACTGTGAAATTGATTCGCGCCGTTGTTTAACCATTTTGTCAAGAATAACAATGATTCTCTGGTCATTTAGCTCAATGCGCTCATCAACTTCAATTTGTTTCATCGCAGAAGTCATCAAACGAATGATCGCCAAACGCGGTTTCTCGCCTGCTTTCATTGCGCCGATAACAGCACCCTGAATCTGCTTTTTTAGCTCACTCATTAGTTTGTCTTTAGTGTCCGTGGTTATATGCGATCAGATAAATGATTCTGAAAGGCGTAAATTTTTGCTATAGGGCATTTCTATTGACTCCGTCTTTTACTACGTTAACGGTACATCCTTGTACCACTTCCCTGAATGTGAAAATTGAGATTCAAAATATTCCAGATCAAGGCACCAGATTTTATCAACATAGGCACGTGAGTGAACTATTGCGAAGATTTGCAATGAAGATATGGCATATTTTGGACTCAAGACTCATATTTCACGAAAAGTGACACACGGATGTGTCGTTTACGCACCTAAGGATGGAATTAATAGAGATGCCCTATACTAATGAAAAAATTAACGGCGGCGCTGATGCGGCGAACGCGCGAATTTATTGCGCTCTTTGGACAGCTTTTTCAGGTGACGCTTAACCGCAGCAGCAGCTTTGCGTTTGCGCTCGGTGGTGGGTTTTTCATAAGCCTCACGTTTGCGAATTTCGGTTAAAACACCGGCTTTCTCACATGAACGTTTAAAACGACGCAAAGCGACATCAAACGGCTCGTTTTCTTTTACTCTTATTGCAGGCATAGCGTTCTCTTTATTAAAAAATCGTTGGATAAAAATTCACAAAGTATGCGGTGAAACCACGCATTATATCGTATTATGACCTTAATTCCAAAACTGATATGAATTTTTATGATGATTTACTATTCGTATCACCCATGACACTCACCCCTTAAGGGACTTGCGTAATAAATCGTTCCTGACGATTTATTCAAGGGAAATAAAAATGATTGTTTTAGGCATCGAAAGCTCCTGCGATGAAACAGGGTTGGCGCTATTTGACAGTGAAAAAGATTTGTTGGCGCACACCACAGCCAGATTGAATTACATGCCGAGTATCGCGGCGTAGCACCTGAACTGGCATCACGGGATCATATTCGCTACCTGATCCCATTGCTGAAAAAAGAAAAGTATTGCAACGGGCGGGCATCAAAAAAACAGCGATAGACGGTATTGCATATACAATAATTAGAGTCCAATAATTAGACCCTAATTATTAAAAATCAAATTACCCTGATGACAATTGATTTTTAATTTTATCAAGAGTTTTCATCCATCAATATTGATTTTATCACAATTTGCATACAGTTCTCATCTGTCTGCGCCTTCTTTTTAGTAACATCGTCACTGTCGCCATGGCAAAGAGAAGCAACGATAGAAGAACCCATGGATACTTAACCGCATAGACCACCGGTGTAAGGGCATATCTTGTGGCAAGCCTTGCGCTCTCGTGTTCTCTTACTAAGGACTCAGGATTAAATAAGATGCGGAACTTAACGTCGAATTTTTGTTTCAGATTGGATGATCTCAAAAGGCGCATAGTTGCGCTACGCAACGATTTGAGATCATTCAAGCTGGAGCAAAAAGGCAAGTTAAGTTTCGTAAGTTATTTGATCCTGAGTCCTAAATGTCTGACCCCTAAATGTGTGAGAATGCGGCATGGAAAGCCCCCCTATGAGACCCCTATGACGCGTACAAATAACTGGCTTGTAAATAGCATAAGCGTGCTGCGATCTTTACCTTGCCATAAAAAGATATGACCTTAATCCCTACATAGAAAACAGTAAAAATTAACAGGAGCTATTAAAAAGTGAAGGCATGGTGGCTTGCAAAAGCCCCAGGGGTTGCTTTAACCTTAAAAAGGCGTTTGTGCAGGGCTGGATTGAATATGAGGAAGGCTTTGCCGACATGGTAAAAAAACGCAACCTTACAACTCTATGCTTACGACAAAAAGTTAGCTGGAGCAGTTTATCAAAAAATAAACGATTATCTGATATTATTTGAAAATTTGTTAGAAAAAATGACCATATTGCAATCATCGTTCTTTCCCAATTAGTTGAACGGTATAGTGCGACAATTGGATTATGTATTCTATAATGGAACATTAGATTGGTTTTACGTTGGCTCCATTTTTTTGCATTAATCAGTTACTAGGAGCTATTTTCCTTTGATAGGCGTTAAAGTTTTTAACCTATTGAAAAAATTTAAAATTATTACAATATTAACCATCAGTACAAAACAGGTGTTGCACTAACCCCTGTTATTGATTGAAAATTAGACATTAATAACCATGAAAAATAAAAAAATAGCATTAATTGGCCTGGGTTATGTAGGTCTTCCCTTGGCAGTAGAGTTTGGAAAAAAGCGTCAAGTCATTGGTTTTGATATTAATCAAGACAGAATTAACGGGCTTAAAGGTGGCAATGATTCAACTCTTGAAACCACACCTCAGGAACTTAAAGATGCAGCTCATCTTAGTTATACAACGAATTTAGATGATATTAAAGATTGTGAAATCTATATTGTTACCGTTCCAACACCCATTGATAAACACAAAAGACCAGATTTAACGCCACTTGAAAAATCAAGTGAGACAGTAGGCAAAATCCTTAAAAAAGGCGATATTGTTATTTACGAATCAACAGTCTATCCGGGTGCTACTGAAGAAGTTTGCGTACCGATACTTGAGCATCAATCAGGATTAAAGTTTAACCAGGATTTTTACTGTGGCTACTCCCCAGAACGTATTAACCCAGGAGATAAAGAGCATCGAGTCACTAACATAAAAAAAGTGACTGCTGGCTCTACGCCAGAAATTGCTTCTCAAGTTGACGAGTTATATCGGGAAATCATAGTTGCTGGCACGCACAAGGCTAGTAGCATTAAAGTAGCAGAAGCCGCTAAAGTAATTGAAAACACTCAACGCGATGTCAATATTGCACTAATTAACGAGCTTGCTCTTATCTTTAATAAGTTGGATATTGACACCGAGGCTGTACTTGAGGCAGCAGGCACAAAATGGAATTTTTTACCATTTCGACCAGGATTAGTCGGTGGTCATTGCATTGGTGTTGACCCGTATTACCTTACCCACAAGGCGATTGAAGTTGGTTATAATCCTGAGATGATTCTTGCTGGTCGCAGGATAAATGACAACATGGGTTCTTACGTTGCAGATCAGGTATCAAAATTGATGACTAAAAAACGCATTCATGTAGTCGATGCAAAAGTGTTAATTATGGGTTTAACATTTAAAGAAAACTGTCCTGATTTGCGCAATACCCGGGTAGTAGATTTAGTCAGAGAGTTTGAAAGTTTTAATTGTAATGTTGATGTGTATGACCCATGGATTAACAAAGAGGAGGCTATTTATGAATATAACATCAAGCCAATTAATAGTCCTGTTAACGGAAAATATGATGCAATTTTATTGGCTGTCGCGCATGATGAGTTTAAAGAACTATCATTAGAGCAAGTAAAAGCATTCGGTAAAGACAATCATGTGCTTTATGACATTAAGTATTTATTTAAGGCTGACGAAGTAGACGGAAGACTGTAAACATTTATATTGCACAAAAAATCACTGCTGTCCCGTTAACAGCTAAAAAGAAGGCCTGAAAACCCCCTAAATTTATTACAATGAAATCACGACAAGTCATTGAACAAAAGGAATAATCAGACCATGGCACATAATAACACTGTTTGCTTACAACTGCTTAAATTGATACCGAGACATGAATTTGAAACCCTTGCGAAACAGCACCATAGCGGTCGTTCTTTTAGAACGGCGACTCGGTGCGCGACCGGATGCCTAATATTAATCAGATGGCATTACTGTGATAGTTAACGGGACAGCAGTGACAAAAAATAGTAAACAACTAAAAAGCAACTTAGCGTCTTTGCGTGAGAAAAAATGACCTCAGTAGAATACTGATATCATGCAAAGGCGCTAAGAAAAGTAAATAACTTAAAAGTAACTTAGCACCCTAGCGTGAGAAAAAAATGACAAAATACGAAGAACTACAAGGATATTTAAAAAGCAATCAACACACCTGGCTAGTAACAGGTGCTGCTGGTTTTATCGGTTCCAATCTAGTAGAAAAACTCCTGACTCTTAACCAAAAAGTAATAGGGCTAGACAACTTCGAAACCGGTCACCAACACAATCTGGATCAAACCCTGGCAGATGTAGAGACTCTTGGTGCCTTGGCGTCTTTGCGTGAAAACTTCACCTTCATCAATGGCGACATTAGAAACCTAAAAGACTGTCAACAAGCATGTATTGAAGTTGATTATGTGCTGCATCAAGCGGCATTAGGTTCAGTGCCCAGATCAATCGAAGACCCAATAAACACCAACAGAGCAAATATTGATGGTTTTTTAAATATGTTGGTAGCCAGTAAAGATGAAAAAGTAAAGCGTTTTGTTTATGCCGCGTCAAGCTCTACTTATGGTGACCACCCCGATCTACCAAAAGTAGAGGATAAAATTGGTAACCCGCTTAGTCCCTATGCAGTGACTAAAGTGGTCAACGAACTTTATGCCAGTGTGTTTGCGAAAACTTATGGCTTTAAAACCATTGGTTTACGTTATTTTAATATCTTTGGCAAAAGACAAGACCCCAATGGCGCTTATGCCGCAGTCATACCCAAATGGGTAGCTAGCATACTAAAAGGCGAAGAGGTGTTTATTAACGGCGATGGTGAAACCAGTCGTGACTTCTGCTATATCGACAATACCGTACAAATAAACCTGCTGGCAGCGATGACAGACAATGAAGCGGCAACGGATCAAGTCTACAATGTCGCCCTAAATGACCGCACCAGCCTTAATCAACTCTATCAGATGATCGAACAACGCCTGCTGGAAAAGACACCAGAGCTAGAAAAAAAAGCCCCCACCTACCGGGACTTTCGTGCAGGAGATGTACGCCACTCACAGGCAGACATCAGCAAGGCGCAAACCCTGCTGGATTATCAACCTACACACAAAATCAGTGAGGGCATGGATGAGGCGATGGATTGGTATGTGGAGTCACTAAAATAATCAGACCAGCTTGTTTTATGAACTACTTATTACAAAAGGTTAGCATCAACTTTTCCAACAATTCTGGGGACATATATGGTTACTTCCCTGCAGTCAACAGTGAATTTGGTTCAGGGAGGAGTTCTGGTTAGTTCTGGTTAGTTCTGGTGACACAGTACTTAATTATCACCTTTTAGTTCTGGTGACACAGTACTTAATTATCACCTTTTACTTTGAGCTCAGTA
>CAZYCY010000062.1:0-9889 GCA_964646145.1 uncultured Thiotrichaceae bacterium | reverse complement strand
AAAGGAAAGACTTTGGGCAAATGAGTCAAAAATCATAGTTTTTACCTATTTGGTTAGAAGGTTTTTTTAAAAATACATTTTTGTCAGATTATACGTGATGCATAAATAAACGAAAGTGTTTTTTCTGTGTGATGTAACTCATTGAACGTTTAGTAAAAAATGTCATTATCTTAACTTTACATGCCTCTGCCTTTAACTTTATTTACAATAAAGTGGTTTTAATGGGGGAGGGCTTTGGTGTCCTGGCTTGTTCATCAATGCTTGCTCATTTTTAAATACACTTAACAGTTCGCTATTATTCCACGATGGTTTCTCTGGGTTGTACAGTGCCTGGTTTAGTTGGCGAATTTGATGCTCGAGCTGGCTAGAACAATACTGAGCAAGCTGTGCTAAGTTGTTTAGTTCTTCATTGTTATACGCAATCCTTGCCCAGGCTATCAGTGCTGCTTTGGTTTGTTTTGGGTTGTTATTCTTTGCATGTTTTATCACGGCTTTTTTGGCTGAAGCTATTGAGCGCCTGGTTTGCTCGTGTTTTATTTGATTTGTATTTTTTGTGTTCTCTTTCTTTGGTTTTTTTATGAGAAAAATAAGCGTGACTAACCAGAGGCAGGCAAAAAGTGCAGCTAACCATTGCCAGTATTGAGGTTCACTGAAAACAATTGTTATTGGCAGTGCTGCTTTGTTATCGGCTGAAACGCTTTCATGTAATGGTATTATATTTTCTGTTGTGAGCGATGGGGTAGCTATATTGTCAGCATTGATGTCTGCAACGGCGGTGATTACTGTTTCTGGAATAATAGCGAATTCCTTTTTATTCGTTTTTGTGTTCCACCATTGCAGTTTAATTTCTGGCAATGTGTAAGTTCCCGCACGGGCTGGAATAAGCGCAACTTTTACCTGTTTATAGCCGGTAATGCCGGTGCTGTCTGTTTTATCTTCGAAAGTAGGTTTGTCAGGATATTTTTTTAAACCATCTATGTCTTCGAATTTCAGGTCTGGCAGTTGCACTGCCGTTAAACCTTCTGCCACTAGTAGGATAGTACGGGTAACCGGTTCACCTGCGGTTACATTTTGTATGTTGTCAGACCACTGGTCAATTAACTGCACATTGCTGGCAGGCAACCATTGTTGCAGCTTAATGTCGTCGGGTGCAGCATTAACCGTGACTTCAATAGCTTCGTTGCGAAGTCGCTTAAATTGCCCGCTGAGTTGAAACTGGTCAAACAGAGACCTGGGTTGGGTGGCATTAATTCGACCTTCAAAAGTAACGGGTTTTATTGTTAAAGTACCACTTTTTAGCGGGAAGATGGCATAACGCCGTTCTATCACTTCATATTGAATGCCCTGGCGCGTGGTCTGATACTGGTCTTCACTTATTCTACGGATAATGGCATCGTTATCACTGGTTTTTGGTTCGCTTAAATACGCACCGGTGATATTAACGGTGCGAAGTAATCGTACTGTGTAAATAAATTGTGATTGAAGCCAGCCGGTTTGTTTATCAACGGAGCCTTCAAGAAATATTTTTGCGGGGATGGTTGCCTGCTGTTTTTGCTGTGGTGAGGAGCTGTTGCTTGCATTGCCACCGATTACAGTTAGTTGAACTGCCGGGCTAATGTCTTTGCCGAAGTTTATTGCAGGTATAGTAAAGTGACCAAGCTCTTTGGCAAAAAGCGTCAGTTTCCAGGTTTTTTTCAGGCTCCAATTGCCATTGACAGAGCGCATGTTGGTGCTTTTGCTACTGCTTAACACCTCAAAATCATTGAAGATAGGTGAAAAGTCAGGGTCGTCGTCAACGCTGCTATCTGCTTCGTAAATTAAATGAAAGGTGCTGTCCAGAGTCACCGGATTGCGGCTGGTTTCTACCGTGATATTTGTTGCCTGAGCGATGTTCAGTAACAGCATACTGAAAAATAGCAGGCTGTAACTGAAAAATAGCACGCCTGTTTTGTGTTTTGGTTTCTTGATGTTGAATTTGAAAAGTAAGGGCATCACCACGGCTCGTTGTTATCGCTTTGATTTGGGTTATTTTTGTACTGGTAGTAAAACTTGCGTCTTAATAGACCGCCAGGGTCATCAGGAATTCTTCTTAGCCACTGTTTAATGGCTTTTTCATCTTCCGTAATAGAGGCTTCTACGGGATTAATGTCAAGCTCCAGTGGCTGCTTTTCGGCGTTGTTCGTTTCTGGCTTATTTTCTATGGTTTCATTTTTGCCCTGCTGATCCTGTTCGTATTTTTCTTGCTCCGCCTGCTGTTTTTTAGCCTCAGCCTGAGCATCGCGCTGTTTTAATTGTTCGTCTTCTGCCTGTTGCTGATCTGCATCCTGCTGCTGGTTCGCGCCGGGCTGGCTTTCTTTGTCCTGCTGTTCGCCGCCTGGCTGTGTACTGTCTTGCTGTGCACTATCCTGCTGTTCGCCATCTTGCTGTGTACTGTCTTGCTGCTCGCCTTCCTGCTGTTTTCCTGCTTGTTGCTGTTGATTGTTTTGTTGTTTTTGTAACGCTTGTTTTACCTGTTCACGATTGTGGCTTGCATCACTATGGTCAGGCTCCAGTTGCAACGCATTGTCATATGCTTTAATGGCATCTTCATACTTACCCAGCCTGGCCAGTGCATTGCCTTTATTGTAGTAGCCAGTGCTGTTTGCGGTGTTTGCCAGTGCTTGTTCATAGGCTTTAATCGCTGCTTCATAATCACCTTTTCGGTAGTAGGCGCTGGCTTTCCATTCAGGGCTAGTGAACTGTCTGGCGGCGCTTTCTTTGTCGCCAGCGTTAAATGCTTGCATGGCTTTTTGATTGGGGCTGAACCACAGATGATTACGGTCAATCAAGGCTGCGGCTTGTGTGGCATCAGCATGTGCCGTTCCTGTAAGCGATACTGGTAGTGGTAAAACAAAAATCAGCAACACGGCAAGCCAGCCTTTTCTTAGCCACAGTGCAGCGAAAAATAACAGGGGCAATAATAACCAGTGGCCTTCTTCGCGCCATAGGTCTGCATATAAAGCCTGTTCAAGAGTATCCCTGGTGATATTTGAAGACTGAAACAAGTTATTTAAGGCGAGGGTTTCGCTACCATCTGCCTGCAGTGAAACGTATAAACCACCACCGTATAATGCGTAACGTTGTAGTCTGGATGGCTGCAGTTTAGGTACTACGATGGCACCGCTGCTGTCCAGTAAAAAACCACCTCCTGATGATTCCATTAATGGGATGGGTGCGCCCTGTTCAGTGCCAATGCCAAAAATAGACAAACGATGCCCCTGTGAGGCAACTTTTTTAATGGCGTTTAGCTCACGTGGATGAATGTCGTCAGTAATAACAAGAATATCGCCCTGGATGATGCCGGACTGGCTGAATAATGAAAAAGCATGAGCGAGGGCAGCAGATAAATTACTGCCCTGCGCTGGCATCATTTGCGTTTCCAAAGCGGGCACCAGATTGCTTATGGTGGCATTGTCATTGGTGAGCGGGGTGACGGTAAACGCCTGAGCAGCGTAAACAATGAGCGCGCTTTGCCCGCCTTTTCTTGTTTGCAGTAGATCCAGTAATTCTAATTTAGCACGAGACAAGCGTGATGGTTTAATGTCGGCAGCGTTCATCGACTGGGATAAGTCCAGTATTATCACCAGTGAAGATTGTTCACGATAAACCGGTTGCGGCAGTTTTTCATAAACCGGTCCGGCAAGGGCAGTAATGCCAAGGCTGGCTGCGATAAAAACCAGTAGCAATGGGTAACGACGTTTCTTGTTAACGGTTTTGCTGAGTACGAATGATTGCAGTTGCGGGTCGATAGTGCCGTCCCAGTTTTTATTACTGCGGTTTTTTTTGTACGACACTAATAAAAATAAAAGCAGAGGGATAAAGGCATAAAACCAGTCTGCGCGGATGAAGTGCAGTGACTCCACCATCGTTAGAGCCTCACTCATGAATGATTGCCAAAAATCATTCATGTTGTGACCTTTGTTGGCCTGTTTTGCTGAGGTGGCTGTTGGCACGGCTGTGATAAAAACCGGGCAGGTATAAAAATGCAGCAAGTATGGCAGCAAACAAAAAACTTGCAGTTAACGGAATATAAAACAGTGACTTTATCGGGCGATAGCTCTCCACGTCTTTTTCCACTGGTTCAAGTTCATCAAGCAGTTGATAGATCGCTACTAAATCGCTGGCATTGTAGGCACGAAAATACTGCCCACCGGTTATTTTTGCTACCTGGCGCAAAGTGGCTTCATCGATTTCTCTTGAACCACGGTTAGCAATACCGATGGTGTAAATTTTAAGCCCCTTTTTGGCGGCAATCTCAGCCGCTCTCAATGGTGTCAGTTCACCCCGGTTATTGACCCCGTCAGTGAGTAAAATTAACACCTGTTCACTGCCTATTTTTTTATTTTCCTGCTCACCTTGTTCATTACCAAGGTTGCTTTGCTGGGCACTTAAATGCTTTACAGCAAGACCAATGGCATCACCAATGGCGGTTGCCTGTCCAGCGAGACCAATGAATGCCTCCTGCAACAAAATGTTAACCGTGGTTCTGTCAAAGGTTAGTGGTGCCTGTATATAGGCCTGGTCTGCAAAGATGATGAGACCAATGCGATCGCCCACTCGTTTTTCAATAAAGGAAGCGGCAACGGCTTTGGTTGCGGTTATACGCGAAACCGAGCGACCATTATGCAGTATTGGTTGTTCCATGCTTCTGGAGAAATCAATTGCCAGCATTAAATCACGGCCGCTAACCGGTAGTTCAATGGCATCGCCTGTCCATTGTGGTCTGCTGGCGGCAATCAGCAGACATAGCCAGGCGAGCGTGTACAGCATTAACGACCAGCGTGAGGTTTTATTGACGTCATTATTACCTTTTAGTATTTCGAAGTCGGCTAAATGAGATACCCTAAGTGCGGCATCGTTATTTTGTTTAGCACGAGGCAGCAAGGCTCGAAATAAAAAAGGCAGGGGAAAAGCGGCAAATACCCATGGCCAGAGAAATGAGATTTCGGGAAATGATATCATGATGTAGCAGAGCCTGGCTTTTTAGCATGTGTTGTGCGTAACCAGGATTCGCATAAATCAATCAGCCTGGGTGCGTCCAGCTTTTGTCTGTCTGAGCCTGGCTTGCTGTCATCAGCCATATAAGGTGCTGTGAGCAGAGTTTTACCAAGGTCACTTTGAAATTTTTTGTCAGCATTGTTGGTGTTGGCGGCATCAAGCCAGTTTAGCCAGTCATCGCCCGTTAAGCCTGCAATGTCTTTAGCAGGGTAATAACTTATGCTGGTCCGACGTAATAAAACGGATAATGATTTTGCTAATGCAGATTCATTTTGTGTGTGGTGAAACTGCTGTTTAATGTGTTCAAGCTCAATTATGATGTCACGTTTAAGTTGTCGGCTTAAATATGTTTTCTTGTAAATTCTCCTGACGATAAAAAAAGCAAGCATTATTAGCAGTGTGCTAGTGAGCAAAATCCACCAGCCAGGCGCAGGCGGCCACCAGGAAATTGGTTCAGGTAGGTGAATATCGCGCAATTGCAAATTTTGAAGGTTTAAGATTTGATCATCCATGTGCTTATTGAGTGCCGCGATACAGGGCTTCACGTTGTTTTGTGCTTGTATTCGTGCTCGCGTTGGCGTTAAGACCCAGACCTTTTTTTAATTTAGCAAGAGCATTCTCATGCGTTGAAATGCTTATTAAATGGATGCGGTGTTGCCGACAAAATTTTTTTAATTGATTACTGTGTGTTAAATAGCGTTGATGGTATTCGTTTCTGGTTTTCTGGCTGGCGGTTTGTATTTGTAATTCTTTTATGCCGTCTGTTAAACGGTAACTGCCTGCTGTTGGTAGACTGATTTCAATCGGGTCAGAAATAATAATCAAAATAATGTCATTGTTACGCGAGAGGTCAGCCAGCTTAGAAAGCTCTTTTTCATCCATATTGTGAAGCATGTCATGAAAGTCGCTAATCATGAAAATTAAACTGCCGGGGTGGGTGACTTTTCGTAAACGCGAGAGTGCCGAGTTTTTATCCGTCTGAATTTTATCGAGCGAAGGTTCATTGTTTTTTGTTTTAGCCGGTGTTGGTTTAGTGCTTGCCTCTGGTTTCCATGCTTTGTGCCTGGTGCAGCGACCGATAAAATCAAGCACTGCCTTTTTTCCCCGACGAGGTTTTATTTCAACGTGATCTTCTGCAGAAAAAATCAGACCGCCAAGGCGGTCATTGTTAGTCGCTGCACTCCAGGCAATTAAAATAGCCACTTCAGTCGCAATGACTGATTTAAATTTATTACGGGTAGCAAACATCATGGACTTGTTGAGATCTAGCCAGAGTAAAATCGGGCGTTCACGTTCTTCACAAAATACTTTGCTATGCGCGATGCCAGTACGGGCAGTTACCCGCCAGTCCATGTTGCGGATATCGTCACCGGCCTGATAAATGCGCGATTCATCAAACTCCATGCCACGACCTTTAAAGGTGGACAAATATGCGCCACCCTGTTTTGCATGAATTTTACTTTTATTCAGCGAGATCTGGCTGGCTTGCAGGCGAAGCTGGATTAGAGATTGCGCGCTAATCCAGGTAATGCCTTCGGCTTGGCTATTGTTATTACTCATTATTTTGTTTTTCCGCAAATAAACGCAAACAAAAGCGTGCAGCAATGTTTTTTGTTCCCACGCTTTCGCGTGGGAGCGGGAATTTACCTGTGTTAGTTTTTAATTTGCGTTTATTTGCGTACATTTGCGGAAGAATTATTATGGCACAGCAACTCTTGATATTAATTCCTGAATAAAACTATCCGGTGTCACCCCGTCAGCCTCAGCTTCGTAACTTAATATTATGCGATGGCGTAATACATCAAAAGCAATCGCCTGAATATCATCCGGGCTGACAAAGTCGCGCTGGTCTAACCAGGCATGGGCACGGGCGCAACGGTCGAGCGCAATCGTGGCACGTGGGCTGGCACCATATACCGACCAGTTTGCCAGATCGTTACCATAGATGGCGGGCTGGCGCGTTGCCAGGACTAACTGCAATAAATATTCCTCAAGGTTTTCAGACAGGTAAACATCAAGCACTTCACCGCGTGCCATGAGAATACTTTGCTGGCTTATTTTTTCATGGTTTATATGGTCTGTTTCAGCACGATTATTGCTGATCTGATTTTTTGCTTCTTCACGCACCAGTTGTAGAATCTGTTTTTCTGCCGATGCTTGCGGGTAGCCGATGCTTACATGCATCAGGAAACGATCAAGTTGCGCTTCAGGTAGTGGGTAAGTGCCCTCTTGCTCAATCGGGTTCTGCGTTGCCATTACCATAAATAAATCGGGCAATGGGTAGGTGGTTTTACCAACCGTGATTTGGCGCTCTGCCATCGCCTCCAATAAAGCAGACTGCACTTTTGCCGGTGCGCGGTTAATTTCGTCGGCTAAAACCAGATTGTGAAATAGCGGGCCCTGCTGAAAATGAAAGCTGCCATCCTGCGGGCGATATACTTCAGTGCCGGTTAAATCAGCCGGCAATAAATCAGGGGTAAATTGAATGCGGTGAAAATTACTTTCAATGCCATCACCTAACACTTTAACGGCTTTGGTTTTAGCCAGACCTGGTGCACCCTCCACCAATAAGTGACCATCGGCTAATAAAGCGATGAGCAGACGGTCGACCAGTTTTTCCTGACCGATGATGTGATTTTGCACGTGTTGTTTAAGATTGAGTATAGCTTTTAAATTAGACATAGACTGTTTCATTTCAAGAATATATTTTGTAACTTCTCAATAAGTCGGGGCAGTCTATCATTTTGAGAGTAGTGCCACATGGATGTGGCGATTACGGAGCAAAGGATGGACACACCGTAAATACATCCCCATGTTTACCAAAGCGGGGCTTGACGGTAGCATCCCTGCTACCGACAGTCTCAAAACGATAGACTGCCCCGACTTATTGAAAAGTTACCATATTTGAGAGATACAAGAGATACCCTTTATATAGAATAAAGATGTTTTTAGGAAAAAATAGTTCCCCTTCAAACGCGAGGCAATATTAGTGTTAATTATGATGCAATGTATGTCTGAATTCAGGAGCAGATAAAAAAGTGGATTTAAGAGAATGGATCATTCAGCGAGTTGTGCTGCAACATCTTGAGGAACATTATGATTTGCATAAAAAACCCATAGCAAAATATTTCCTGATTAGCCATGAACTTCCGCCATTTTATAAATAGCCACACAAACACCGCGTCATTCCTGCATGTTTTTAGCAGGAATCCATGCTCTGCCAACTAGATTCCTGCTAAAAACATGCAGGAATGACGCATAACATATAGCATTGCAGTGACCCTTGTCTTTCATTTTATATAACTTGGTGGATACTTAGGACTCAGGATTAAATAAGTTTCGTAAGTTATTTGATCCTGAGTCCTTATGGCTAATCAGGAAATATTTTATACTCGGCTCAGCCAAAGCATCCGTTGAATTGATTTTTTCTGACTTTCGCCTGCCACGGCATAGTCTGATACAATTCCCGCAGGTTTGTTATTTCGTAACTACTCAGCGTCTTTTGCTAAAATTACGCTGAGTAGTTACGTTATTTCTTGAGATAAGGTGAATTGTTTGAGCATTAAATCTGATAAATGGATACGCCGGCAGGCTGAAAAAGGCATGATAGAACCGTTTGAACCCGGGCAGGTGAGAACCAATGGTTCGGGTGAGCGGCTTATTTCTTACGGCACGTCCAGTTATGGTTACGATGTGCGTTGTTCTGACCATTTTAAAATATTCACTAATATTAATTCTGCTATTGTTGATCCCAAAAATTTTTCCGAGCACAGCTTTGTAGATTTTACCGGTGATGTCTGCATTATTCCGCCCAATTCATTTGCATTGGCGCGTACGGTTGAGTATTTTAAAATTCCGAGAAACGTATTAACCATCTGCCTGGGTAAATCGACGTATGCACGCTGTGGCATCATTGTTAACGTGACCCCATTAGAGCCGGAGTGGGAAGGGCATGTTACGTTGGAGTTTTCCAATTCCACCCCGCTGCCGGCAAAAATTTATGCCAATGAAGGTGTGGCACAGATGTTATTTTTTGAATCCGATGAAGTCTGCGAAACTTCTTATGCCGACCGTGGTGGTAAATACCAGGGACAAAAAGGCGTGACCTTGCCTAAAGCCTGATTTTCTATGTGCTCGACTTTCTATTTGCTCGATTTTTTATTTGATATTATAAATAATGAAAATATTTTTTACACTGTTTGCTCTGGTATTCATACTGCTTGCGGCTTATCCTTTTTTTAATCAATCTGAAGAACCTGAAACATTAGCTGGTTTTCCCTGGCAGATAGAAATTCTGCCTGATGGTACTTCCAGTATTTTTGGTATACAACCTGGTAAAAGCCGGTTATCTGATGCGCTGGAAATTTTAGGCAGTGATATGGATATGGCGATTATCGTGTCAATGGGTGAGCTGGCTAGCGATGATTTGGGCAGCCTTGAAATGTATTATGGTCGTTATAAAGCGGGCTCGCTTTCAGGAAAGCTGATATTGCAGACCAATGCCTGTGAGCAGGACATAAAGCGCTGGCGAGAAAATTCGCTAAAATTTGAATACATGGCTAGCGGTCTGGCAAAAAAATACATTATTCTGGATACTGATTTCCCCGAAGTTATTGAGGAAATAATTGTCAGCCTGACCTTTGTTCCTAAGGTCAACCTGGATGAAGCAGTGATATTGGCACGATTTGGTGAGCCGGATCAGCGTATTGAATTGACCGGAGTGACGCATTTTCTGTACCCGGAAAAAGGTCTTGATATTGCGCTGCATGAAGAGTCGAAAGAAGTGCTACAGTATGTTGCACCTGATGCTTTTGAAAAGCTGATGCAGCCATTGCTGCAATTGGAACAATAA
>CAZYCY010000061.1:6567-9979 GCA_964646145.1 uncultured Thiotrichaceae bacterium | reverse complement strand
CTTAAAAATCAATAACCTGCGTCCTTTTCCAAAATTACGCTGAGTAGTTACCATTTATTTTATGAACCACGACAACACGAATGGCACTAAAAAATCGTAACTACTCAGCGAACAGTAAAAATGAAGGACAACCTGAGTAACTAATTTCAAGCTAAGCTTATCGATATGAACACACGCCACTTACAACTTTACCTTACGGCTGAATCAGCTTGTAGTTATTTTTCTAACAAACCAAGTTGCAACTTGGTGCCTGACCCTGAATTAGTGTTGAACATGCCCATCTATAATCAATTAATTCAGCATGGTTTTCGCCGCAGCGGCAAGCATTGTTATCGCCCACATTGCAAGCAGTGTCAGGCATGTATTGCCTGTCGCATTGATGCTAATGCCTTTGTTTGCAGCCGTTCTCAACGACGTTGTTTGAAAAACAATCAGGATTTGACGTTCGCAGCGGTCAACGCCACTTTTAATGATGAATATTTTGAACTATACCGCCGTTATCTTAACTCCCGCCATGGCGATGGCTCAATGGCAAACCCTTCTGCAACCGATTTTAACCAATTTTTATACTGCGACTGGAGCGATACCCGGTTTCTTGAATTTCGTCTTAATAAGCGGCTCATTGCTGTTGCCGTAACCGATATACTTAGCAATGGCCTGTCAGCAGTTTACAGCTTTTTTGAACCGGAAATGCAAACTCGCAGCTTGGGTACTTTTTGCATACTCAAACAAATAGAGTATGCAAAGCAACGGGGTTTGAGCCATCTCTATCTCGGTTACTGGATTGAAAACCACAACAAAATGCACTACAAAAACAACTTTAAAGCACTGCAGTTATATCTTGATGAGCGATGGCAGAGCAGCAGATCATAAAAACCCATCGTTATACTCTGCGCAAAAACCTACGCACTCTTGAGAGCGAAGAGTATAACGCGTTTTTTGTTATCACCTGTTATGCTATGATAATTCCATGAACACACAAGAAACCATTACCAGCAAACTCAATATTGCTTTTTCACCTGAACACCTGGAAGTAATAAACGAAAGTTTTATGCACAATGTACCGGAAGGCTCTGAATCTCACTTTAAAATTATTATCGTTTGTGATGACTTTAAAGGAAAAATGCTAATTGCTCGTCATCGTTTAGTCAACAAAGTACTGAGTGATGAACTGAGTAAAGAACAATCTGAAGGCGGTATTCATGCTCTCGCCCTGCACACCATGACGATGGACGAGTGGTTTGATAAAGGCAAAGCGCCTGACTCACCAGAATGCCTGGGTGGTGGTAAATAGTAATCTCAACCGGGCGGACATGACTGCCCCGATTAAATGACGGGGCGTTAAACCTGATGCATCAGCGCACGCTACAACCCTCGTAATCAGGACTTCTCACAATATGATGCTTACGCATCTTCTCGGCAAGCGTGGTGCGACGAAGACCCAGCGATTTAGCCGCTTGCGCAATGACACCGTTACTACTCTTTAACGCATCTTGTATGATTTTTATTTCAATATTAGAAATATATGTTTTGAGGTCAAACCCTTCTGCCGGGAAATGAATTTGTGGCACATCAATCGTTGTCGGCACACTACAAACAGCTTGAATACTCCTCTCATCCAGATCTTTTATCTCAAGACCTTTGTTTGCAGATAATGCGTTTACTTTTATTTTTGCTGGCAAATCACTTTCACCGACAACCCCGTTAGGGTGAGTAATCGACATTCTCTCAATAAGATTAGCCAGTTCACGAACATTACCCGGCCAGTCATACTTTGACATGGCAATAATGGCATCTTGTGTAAAGCGAACACTATTCTGCTTAGTGCGCTCAAGCCTTAATATTAACTCTTTGCTCAACAGTGGCAAATCTTCTATACGTTGACGCAACGATGGTATCTGAATAGGAAAAACATCTAACCTGAAATACAGATCTTCGCGAAAGCTTCCCCGTTCAACCATTTCTTCAAGATTACGATTCGTTGCAGCAATTATTCTGACATCGGCGTTAATGGTTGCGTTGCCACCAACGCGCTCAAACATACGTTCTTCAAGCACTCTAAGCAGTTTTACCTGCATGGCCATGGTCATCTCGCCAATTTCATCAAGAAACAATGTGCCGCCTTCCGCTATTGAAAAACGACCCTGACGGGAAGTAATTGCACCTGTGAAAGCACCTTTTTCGTGACCAAATAATTCAGACTCAAGAAGGTCGGGCGGAATAGCACCACAGTTTATCGGTACAAAATTATTGTTATTTCGGTTCGAAAAATAATGAATGTTTCTAGCAATTACCTCTTTACCAGTACCAGATTCACCAAGAATCAATACATTCGCATTACTTGATGCCACCTGTTTTATTTCATTTTGAATATTTTGCATGGCCTGGCTTTTGCCAACCAGACTTCTGAATAATTTATTGTCTTGCACTGCTATTGAATCACTTGCTTCCACTTTGACAACCCTCTTGCACGCTCATTTTTTAACCTACTAACTGGAACTCTGCCAACTTAATGGCAGTATGACAGTGACGTTTTACAAAACATATGATAGCGTCACTGACAAAAAATTGGCGATGCATGCAAATTAGAAATGTAAAGATATGTAACCACAGGATGGCAAGACCTATTTGTTAACCCAGTGACCCCTGTTTTGTATGCCGCCACCAGGATATGTAATCTTTGCTGCAAGATAATCAATACCCCAAAAAGCACCTTCAACATCTTAATTTTTTGAGCAGCTTCACCCTTAATCCAGTAGAATTAACGATACTAATTTCGTCATAACTCGGATCTAATGACGAGCAGGAAATCTATCTTTTAATCGTGGGTTATACTGAGGTCTCACCTTAGCCTAAAAAAATAAAAAATGAGCAAACTAAAAACTGCCGTTATTGGTGTTGGTTATCTAGGTAAATTCCATGCTGACAAATATGCCGCGCTGAATAACAGCGAACTAATTGCTGTTGTCGATGTGGATATTGATGCCGCACAGACCATTGCCGATATGCACGGCGTTAAAGCATTGAGCGACTACAAAAGCCTGCTCGGCAAGGTCGATGCTGTCAGTATTGCTGTACCAACGACTCTGCATTACAAAATTGCACGTGACTTTCTTGAACACAACACACATGTGCTAATCGAAAAGCCGATAACCGTTACCGTTGCTGAAGCCGATGAACTGATCGAGCTTGCTCAGTCAAACAATTTGCTGATTCAGGTTGGTCATCTGGAGCGATTCAACTCTGCCCTGCTTGGGCTGGACGATACACTGGATCAACCAACATTCATCGAGAGCATCAGGCTTTCACCTTTCAATCCGCGTGCCACCGATGTCAACGTGGTGCTTGACCTGATGATTCACGACATAGACATTATTCTCAACATCGTGAAATCAGACATTAAGGAAATCCG
>CAZYCY010000061.1:0-6467 GCA_964646145.1 uncultured Thiotrichaceae bacterium | reverse complement strand
ATTGTCGATGGTAAAGATGGTCGCCGCGCACTTGATGCCGCCATCAGGATTTCTGCGCTGCTCAAACAAAAAGAATGAAGAAGGAAACATAATGAACGTGCCAATGGTTGACCTCAAAGCTCAATACCTCTCACTGAAAGACGAAATTGATACAGCGATAATTGAGGCACTGTCTGCCACGCAATTTATTCTCGGACCAAATGTGCAGGCATTTGAACAGGAAGCCGCCGACTACCTTGGTGTCAGTCACGCTATCAGCGTAGCCTCAGGAACCGATGCTCTGCATCTGGCTCTGGTTGCTGCCGGTATTGGTGCAGGCGATGAAGTCATCACCACCGCCTTCACTTTTATTGCAACTGCCGAGGCCATTTCTTATGTCGGTGCAACACCTGTATTTGTTGATATAAACCCAGACACATTCAACATTGATCTCAAACAGCTTGAGCAAGCAATAACGCATAAAACCCGAGCCGTTATTCCGGTACACCTTTTTGGACAGCCGGTTGACATGTCTGCATTAACAAAACTGTGTAATGATAAAAACCTGTTAATTGTTGAAGACTGTGCACAATCCTTCGGCGCTCACATCGACAATAAGATGACCGGTAGCTTCGGTAGCTTCGGCGCGTTCAGCTTTTTCCCAAGTAAAAACCTCGGCTGTTTTGGAGATGGCGGCTTGATTACCACTAATGATGAGAAATATGCAAATGAATTAAAGGTATTACGCAACCATGGCAGCCGCGAGCGATATCAGCACAATGTTATTGGCTATAATAGTCGGCTGGACGAACTGCAAGCAGTGATATTACGCATCAAGCTAAAGCATATAAATAGCTACAATGCGAACCGTCGCCGAGTTGCACAGCGTTATTCAGAAGCCCTCAAAGACACCGGTATTCGACCACCCTTTGAAGATAAAGTGGGCCTACATGTTTACCATCAATATACCCTGCTGTCTGAAAGCCGTGAGCGCATTATGAAAACCTTGCAGCACAATGGCATAGCCTGCGCCGTGTATTACCCCATCCCTCTGCACAGACAGGATGTGTACATAAAAAATTACCGGGATGTTAAACTTCCGGTGACCGACTTCGTTGCCAGCAACTGTTTCTCTTTGCCCGTTTACCCAGAGCTGGAAGATGAAAAAATTGATGCCATCACTGACATCATTAAAGGCGCATTATAATCCTTATTCGTTAGCAGCGATCTCGTGGCTAACACCTCAGCCTGGAAAAACTAAAACTTCTGGGTGGTATTTTAATGTTCCATAATAAAGTTAACAGAATACATTGATGTCGATACTTCGATATTCAAACAAAATGCTACATCAACCGACACACATAATGCGTATTCATCTATAATTCCATTTACTAAGGACTCAGACTTATCTCCTATTAGACATGGCTATGGGTTGACTTGCGAAAGAGAAAAAGTAAAATCGGGAACGCAAATGATTCGTATCTTTAAGTGTGTGGCGGCAATGGTGCATGCATGGGGTACGTTCGTATCTAAGACTAAGTACTCCTGTGGGTATTAATGTCAGATCTCTAACACGTCAAGCAATATAACGAGGATTCAAAAATGTCACCTGGTACCTGGAAAACGAAAACACTTGCAACAGCGCTGTTCATGACAAGCGCACTCATGACGGGCTCAGCAGTGGGTTTAGGGTCACCACCACCTGCTGGCGTGGTGGAGACCGGAGTAGTCAACGTTTATTCTGGCAGGCACTACGGCCATATGGAGCCGGTATTTACCCAGTTTACCGAAAAAACGGGGATTGAAGTACGATTTTCCTTCGGTAGCGATGCTGCGCTACGCGCACGACTCAAGGCCGAAGGGCGTCATACGCCAGCCGATATATACCTTGGTGTTGATGTGGGCAACCTCTGGCTGGCCGCCGAGGACGGTCTCTTCCAGCCATTGCAAAGCGCGGTACTTGAAGCCAACGTGCCCGCCACAAAACGAGACCTGGAGAGCGGCTGGACCGGTCTGACTAAACGGGTGCGCACCATTATGTATCACCCTGACAGAGTCAATCCGGACGAGCTTTCCACTTACGAGGCACTCGCTGACCCCAAATGGCGCGACCGTTTGTGCATGCGTCCGGCAACTCATGTGTACACCCAATCTCTGGTTGCCAGCCTGATTGATGCCCACGGCGTATCCGGTGCGGAGGAGATTGTGAGCGGCTGGGTAAAAAACAACCTTACCTTAATCGATAGCGATACCCGAATTCTGGAGACGGTGGCTGCTGGCGGGTGTGACGTTGCCATCGCCAATCACTACTACATGGGGCGTCTGCTGGATGCCGATCCGCAATTTCCGGTTCGCGTTTTCTGGGCCAACCAGGGGCAGGGAGAGAGGGGCGTGCACGTCAATTTCTCCGGAGCCGGGGTGCTCAAGTATGCCCGCAACCAGGATAACGCGATCAAGTTGCTGGAATGGTTGAGTGGCACGGTTGGTCAGCCGCTATTCGCTGATGGAAATCACGAATACCCGGTGAATCCTGATGTGCCCCCGCATCCAATCATTGCCGCCTTCGGTGACTTCAAGATCGACCCGATTGATATTGTTAAATACGGGCGCCTACAGGCTGAGGCTATCCGCCTGCTTGATCGTGCCGGTTACCGTTAAAAACCCAGGAAAATAAGGCAGAGATATGCATACAAAGCGCAGGCGTTCTCGCTTGATGCGAGGCTTGCCCGCGCTCCCGCTATTGATCGCCGTCATGGTGATCTTGCCGATCGCTGTGGTTTTCGTAGCGTTGCTAACACCCACTGCGGAGGTATGGCAACATCTCTGGGCGACACTCCTGCCGGAGATGATAAGAAATACTCTGATACTGCTCCTGGGTGTAGGGCTGGGCACCCTGGTACTGGGCACCGGGCTGGCCTGGGTGACAGTAGCCTACCGCTTCCCTGGTCAGGCTCTGTTCGACTGGCTTCTTCTTTTACCCCTGGCCGTACCGACCTATGTCATGGGCTTTGTCTATATGGCCACCTTCGACTTCGCTGGCCCAGTGCAGTCGGCGCTGCGAGAATGGTTTGGTGCTGAGGTCTGGTTTCCTGAGATCCGCTCTGGCGGCGGCGCGATTCTGGTTATGATCCTGGTACTCTACCCGTATGTCTACCTGCTGGCGCGAGCGGCGTTTCAGGAGCAGTCGAGCAATACTTTCGAAGTAGCACGGGTCATGGGCTACAGCAGACTACAATCTTTTTTTCGCCTCGCCCTGCCGTTGGCGCGTCCGTCTATCGCCGCCGGACTGACCCTGGCGATGATGGAGGCACTGGCCGACTTCGCCACGGTGCGCTTCTTCAACTTTCCCACCCTCTCTGAGGGTGTCATCCGCGTCTGGCTGGGAATGATGGATTTACGTGCGGCAACGGAACTGGCCGGGGTGCTATTGATTTTTGCTCTGATGGTAATCCTCATGGAGCGACAACTGCGAGGGCGAGCACGCTACTCCCAGACCGCAGGTAGATCACCCGGCATAGGACGTGTTAATCTCCCGGGCTGGAGAGGCTGGGCGGTAACGGGCGCATGCACTTTGGTACTGTCGGTCGCCTTTTTCCTGCCCGTGGCTCAGATGTCCGTATGGGCCGTTCACGAACTCGCCCATACCTCTCCACAAGCCCTGGCCATGTACTGGGAGTTGACCACCAACAGCTTGAAGCTTGCCGGACTGGCAGCCATAGCCGCTGTCATTATGGCTGTGATTGTGGTCAACGGCGTGCGCATTAGCGGCACTCGACTAGCCCGATTCATCGCGCGCTTGACAACTGTGGGCTACGCCATTCCTGGGGCAGTCGTTGCTGTTGGTACACTGGTGGCATTGTCAGCCTTTGATCATGCACTGAATGACCTGGTCGAAGAGTGGTGGGGCATTACCCTCGGGCTACTTTTCACCGGCTCGATTGTGGGTCTGATTTATGCTTACGTGGTGCGGTTTATGGCAGTATCCTACAGCAGTGTAGAATCAAGCCTGGATAAAATTACCCCTAACATCACCATGGCTGCCAGGATCCTGGGGGCCTCGCCAAGAAGACTATTGTGGCGCATTCATCTCCCGCTGGTGCTTCCTGGTCTGCTGGCCGGGGCGACTCTGGTCTTTGTTGATGTGATGAAGGAGCTACCAATTACCATGATGCTTCGCCCATTTGGCTATGACACCCTGGCCATATCGGTCTGGCAGATGGCAGCCGAATCGATGTGGGCTGGCGCTGCTCTGCCCGCACTAACCATTGTGGTGGCCGGCGTTCTACCGGTAATATTTCTGATGCGAGTGTCCACTCCCAGGAAAAATCAAGGTCAGAGGAGATAAGCGTGGTTTCCATGTTACATAAAGAAGACGCCAACAAAAAAAATAGCAGGGCATCCCGACTTTCGTTACGGGGAGTGTCCAGATTTTTTGGTCAGGTAGCGGCAGTTTCTGAGTTGAATCTTGAGGTGAGAGAGGGAGAAATTCTCTCACTGCTGGGCCCTTCAGGATGCGGGAAAACGACCTTGTTACGACTTATCTCCGGGCTTGAGGAACCGGATAGCGGGGTGATAACCATAGGAGGGCAGGTTGTCGCAGGAAACCGATGGGTTCCTCCAGAGAAGAGAGGAGTGGGCGTTGTCTTTCAGGATTATGCCCTCTTTCCTCATATGACGATCTTCAAAAACATAGCTTTTGGCTTGAAGGGTTTGCGGCAGCAGGAATTAAAACAAAAGGTAATGACATCGCTGGAGATGGTGGGTCTGCCGGGCATGAGCGAAAGATACCCGCATGAACTATCCGGTGGGGAACAGCAGCGGGTCGCCCTGGCGCGGGCTTTAGCTCCAGAAGCGAAGGTGATTTTGTTTGATGAGCCATTTTCTAATCTGGATGAAGACTTGCGGGTGCGAATGCGTGGAGAGATTAAAGAAATACTTAGCAATGCCGAGGCGACTGTCGTCTTTGTTACCCATGATCAAGAGGAAGCTCTCTTCGTGGGCAATCGAGTAGGCGTACTGAACGCAGGAAAACTGGAACAGATCGGTACCCCAGAGACCATCTTCCATCGGCCGGCGACCCCTTTTGTCGCCAGCTTTATCGGCATCGCTGATTTTCTTGTCGGTGAAGTTCAGGGCACAACTATCGTTACCGCAGTAGGACGCTTGCCTCTGCGCGAACCCGCACCCACAGGAACAAAAGTACAGGTAATGATGCGACCCGATTTCACGGATATACACCCGGATGCGAAGGGGGACGGGGTAATTGTGGAGCGACTTTTCCAGGGCATTCATTACCTGTATGTGATTAGGCTGGATTCTGGTATTACCATACGCTCTCTGCAACATCACACTCGAATCTACCCCATAGATACACGGGTAGCAATCACTGTGGCGCGTAGTTGCTCTGATAGTGAAATAGTGTATTTCAGTGAGCACCAATAAAGGGAGCAACGTTGCAGGAGCTTGCTGTGATCCATTAGCTCACATCAGCCTTGTATGGTTAACCAAATCTCCACCTAAAAACACTTCATGCAAAACCTTTAAAAGAAAATGCAACGGGCTGCAGGCTCTCTTTGCTCCGATCAAAAGCTGCCCACAACTCGGCATAACTGGTCTGCATTTCAGGATGCTTTAGCTGCGGCGCTATTTCCGCTAACGGCCACAAGACAAAGGCATTTTTTAATATTTCAGCACGAGGCAAGCTCAGACCTTTTTCACTAATTTGCAGATCATCATATAACAGCAAGTCCAGATCCAGCGTTCGTGATGAAAATTTTGGGCTGCTGCGATCACGACCATGGTCATCTTCAATATCGCGCAATATCTGGTTAGTCTGATGAACAGAAGAATTCACTTCACAGGAAATCACCATATTATAAAAAGCGTCACCTTCAAACCCGACAGCCTCGCTCTCGTACACCGCAGACAGGATCAACTCACCAAAAGCCTGTTTTAATGCCTGAATTCCAGCACGGGTGTTTTGTTCGCGATTGATATTACTGCCAAGGCTGATATAAATAGTCACCATTTTATCACCTGGGCTAACGCTGACCACGCTCAATTATGACACCCACTGAGCGCGAACCCGTCACTGCACCCAGCTTTCTCAATTTCAAACGACACCAGGGCACATTAAACTCATGCATGATAATTCCTATCAAACGTTCAGACAGTGTTTCCACCAACTGAAACTGGCTCTCTTCAGTGAAAGCAATCAAACGCTTGGCTACTGCTTTGTAGTTCAAGGCATCATCAATATTTTCTGAAGCGGCCGGCTTGGCATTGTCTGCAGCCATCTCAATATCAAGCGCGATGGTCTGCCTCACCTCCCGCTCCCAGTCATAAATACCAATAATAGTCTCAATGCGTAAGTCTTCTATAAATACAATATCTAACGCCATTTTTATCATTCTCCACCTGGTGTAGTGTATTGAATACACTACACTAGGAGCTTGTCCGAGAATGGAAAAACCTACTGCAAAACCGAT
>CAZYCY010000060.1:0-9981 GCA_964646145.1 uncultured Thiotrichaceae bacterium | reverse complement strand
TCTGACTCTTGCGCAGATGAATAAAGATTTGTCTGAGGAAGAGCCTTCTCCTTAGTAATTGTTTTTTTTTCGGGTGCGCTAACGGGCAGTGTCCAGAAATCATGATGCCGTGCCTGCTGGCAACATCCGGTTTTAGTTTGGAGGCTGATTACTGACTATGAATAAGCCGCAGTCGCTTCAGCAGTAACTGCTGTATTTTGTGCGGCGTCACATGCAAAGCACCTCGCTAATTTTTTAGATAGGGTAAAATGCCGAATTTTTAAATAAGACAGGGTGAAACACGTGGCTACCATTGAGCTTACAAAAGATACATTGCAGCACACCATCGCTAATAATGACATCGTCATTATTGATTTCTGGGCACCTTGGTGCGGTCCATGCAAATCGTTTGCACCCATTTATGAAACAGTATCTGAAAAATATGATGATGTGGTGTTCGCCAAAGTGAATACTGAGGCTGAGCAGGAATTGGCGGCCAGTTTTCAAATTCGTTCGATTCCAACATTAATGATTTTTCGCCAGCAGATTGCTATTTTCTCTCAGCCAGGTATGTTGCCAGAAAGTGGGCTAATGGAAGTGATTACTAAAACCAAAGACCTGGATATGGATCAAGTGCGTAAAGAAGTTGAAGAGCAGCGGACGAACGCGTAATAGGCTCGGACAGGCTCCTGGCTGAGTAGTTACACTATTTCTTCTCTTTTTTTAGTTTTGTAGTCTCGGCATGAAGTGCTTTTTTAAGCGCAGCATCTTTATTTTTTTCTGTTGTTAATAGTGTTTTTTCAGCATTGGCAACTATTTTTAGCTGAGTTTTGGTTTGTTTTAGTTCACTTTCTAGTTCTTTTAGTTGTTTGTTCAGGGTTTTATCTGAGGTATTTTGCGGTTTAAGCGTTGTGCTTGCCGCCGTTCTGGTTTTTTTCGGGGTTGCTGCTTTTATTGTTTTTTTATGAACTACGGTAGGTAACTTTTTTTTGATTTCCAGTTTTTTAACGGTGGTATTCCCTGACAGTGTCTGAATTTTTTTTCGTGGACGTATTTTAGGTTGACGTTGTTCAATCTTGATATGTTTTACCGATGGTTTTGTGTTTTTTGTTGGTTTAGGCGCAAGTTCCAGTATGGGTTTGACCGGGGTGCGTTTTGAACGCAGTCCGCGTAACGCTGATTTGACGCGTTTAGTCACGTCAGTAACATCGCCATGTGCCTCAATCATATGCAATATGGCTTTTTGTTTGTAGTGATCGCTTAGTGGTTGAGTGAGCGTTTCAAAAATATTTAATCGTCGTTCGATGGTGTCTTCATTGTCATCAGAACGGTGGCGCAGCGTGCTGCCACAGTCGTCGCACTTATCATCAATCACAGGTGCTTGTGTGAACAGGTTAAACAGCGCGCCACAGGAGATACAGGTGAGTCGACCAAGCATTCTCTGTATCAGCATTTCAGCATCAACATTAAATTGTAATACGGCATCGATTGGTCTGCCTAACTTATCGAGTGTTTCATCCAGTGCTACGGCCTGCGCAATATTTCGTGGGAAGCCATCCAGTATAAAACCCTGGTCTGCGTCAGGTCTGGTTATGCGTTCACGAATCATGCCAATGACAATATCATTGGGTACCAGTTGGCCTGCATCCATAATGGCTTTGGCTTGCCTGCCTAGTGGCGTTTTTGCAGTTACTGCAGAACGTAACAGTTCACCTGTGGAAATCTGTGGGATGTGATATTTTTCAGTTAAGTATCTGGCCTGCGTGCCTTTACCAGAACCAGGTGCGCCAATCAAGATTAATTTCATAGTGCCATCCTGCCACTTGTTATTTTCTTATACAGTGACATTGTTTAGTGTGTGCTAACCGATTAACGGAAATGTCCGTAATGGATCTCCCTTTATTATTGCAACTGATTTTATCGATTGCTGAGAAATTGTCGAGCCTGAAACAGCATAAACACGATATAATTACGTGTAAATTTCCGTTGTTTTGTCTTTCAGTGTGTATTTTCATACTCTTTGCACTCAAGAATACTCTATTTGGAGTGCGTAGATTTTCGTTAAGGGTACCTCTAAAAATAGAAGTGTGATTTAGGGAATGCAGAAAATAGTGCACTTTTTACTCAAAAAGGAGGAGAATGGCAAGCTATTTGATGATTATCTAGGAGTGGGAAACTGCTGTTTTATGCGTTTTATAAATCGTGCTTCTATTTTTAGAGATGCCCTATAGACAAAAATAATGCAACGATCGACAAGTTTTTTAGTCTGCTATAAATCACTGTGTAAGTATTCGCCACATGTTTTTGTGACTGTTGGTAGCATGAATGCTATCGTCAAGCCTATAGGGATGTCTTTACGGTGCGTCACAAAAGTATATGGCGAATACTTATGCAACGGTTAACAATAACGTAAAGAGCGCGTTTCGTGTGCTGATTAGTTTATCGGCAGGTCAATCAACAACACGCTAAATAGCTGAAGAAATAAAAACATTATTTTCCCGAACATTTTCCTGGATCGTATTTTAATTTATGCCTTATCAGTCTCATGTTTCTGAGCATTCCTATGAAGCAAGAATTTTTAAATTTCGTGCCATAGTCGCTGCCATTATTTGCCTGCTAATGTTGGCAGGTTTGCTGGCTCGGCTGGCGTGGTTGCAAGTTGTGGATTATGCGCATTTTTCTGACTTATCGGAACATAATCGCATTCGTTTAATGGCGTTACCTCCAACTCGCGGTTTAATTTATGATCGAAATGGTGTTGTTCTTGCTGAAAATGTACCCATGTTTCATCTCGAAATCATTCCTGAACAGGTTGAAAACATGGATGAAACGTTAAACGGACTTGCCCAAATTGTAACCATAACTGAAACTCAGCTTGAACGGTTTAAAGAGCAGTTACGCGTGCGTCGATCATTTCAACCGATTTCGTTACGCACGCGTTTAACTGAAGATGAAGTTGCACGGCTGGCGGTAAATCGTCACCGCTTCCCGGGGATGGATATCCATGCACGATTGAGCCGTTTTTATCCACATGGTGAGATTACTGCGCATGTAGTGGGTTATGTCGGGCGCATCAGTCAGCGAGATTTAACCGTGATTGATCAAGGTAATTATCGGGGTACAACACATATCGGCAGAACCGGTCTGGAGAGATATTATGAGTCACAGCTGCATGGGCAGGTTGGGCAGCAGAGAGTGGAGGTTAATGCCCAGGGCAGGATAATACGTGTTATTGATAAAATTGCTCCGGTTTCCGGCAATGACCTGGTGTTGAATCTGGATATTGAATTACAGCGTATAGCGGATCAGAGTCTGGGCGAGTTTGCCGGTGCGGTAATAGCCATAGAAGTTCACACGGGTGCGGTGCTGGCATTTGTCAGTAAACCCGGGTTTGATCCCAACCTGTTTGTCCATGGTATCAGCCATAAAAACTTTAATGCTTTGAAACGGTCGGCATATAAACCACTGTTTAATCGTGCCATATTCGGACAGTACCCGCCTGCTTCCGCTTTAAAACCATTTTCAGCGCTGGCAGGCATCGAACAGCGTCATTTTACAATAGATGAAACGATTGATTGTAAAGGGTATTATATATTGCCCGGTGATAAAACCAGGCATCGATTTCGTGACTGGAAAAAACATGGCCCTAACATAGACCTGAATGCGGCAATGGCGCAGTCATGCGATGTTTATTTCTATGAACTGGCTTATCGCATGGGCATCAATCGCATGCACGAGTTTCTGGCGCAGTTTGGTTTTGGCAAAAGAACCGGCATTGATTTATTTGGCGAGCGCCGGGGGCTGCTGCCTTCTCCTGACTGGAAAAGACGTGTACACGGACAAATCTGGTTTCCGGGTGAAACCATTATTGCTGGAATTGGTCAGGGTTATATGCTGACAACACCATTGCAGCTTGCCGTGGCAACAGCAAGCTTGGCTGCTCGTGGTGAAAAAATTGTACCGCGATTGCTGAAAGAAATTCATATATCAAAAGATGACACGGTAAAAACACGCGAACCATCGAAAACCATGATTGAATTACGCAAAGAAAGTCACTGGGATGTGATATTTGATTCGATGAAAAGTGTGGTTCACGGAACACGGGGTACAGCGCGTGCAACGGGTCGGGGCATGAACTTTAAAATGGCAGGCAAAACCGGAACTGCACAGGTTTTTAGTATTCCGCAAGATGAAGAATACGATGCAGAAACCGTGGCGAAAAAATTACGTAACCACGGACTGTTTATCGGCTTTGGTCCGGCAGAAGCCCCGCTGCTGGCAGTAGCCGTCATCGCTGAAAATGCTGAAAGCGGCAGTAGAGTGGCACCGATTGCAAGAAAACTGATTGAACATTATATGGAAAACTATGCGGCACACCACTAGCAGTAGCGTACAATTTTTTGATTCTGATTATCAAAGCAAACGCTCACGTTTTTTGCAGATGTTGCATATCGACACTGCCTTGTTCACTGCTCTGTTATTATTAATGGTGGCCGGGCTGGGTATATTATATAGCGCTTCTAATGGCTCGGAAGACCTGGTGCAGAGGCAGATTATTCGCCTGGGCATCGCTATAGTCGTGATGTTTATGGTGGCGCAGGTCACACCGCATCAATTGTACCATTGGGCACCCTGGCTTTTTGCTTTGGGAATTATTCTGTTGATTTTAGTGATGGTTGCAGGTGATGTCGGCCAAGGTGCGCAGCGCTGGTTAAATCTTTATGTGATCCGCTTCCAGCCTTCAGAGATGATGAAGCTGGTTGTGCCGATGATGATCGCGTGGTACTTGTGTAAAAAGCCATTTCCAGCGAGGTTTTCTGCTTTAATTATTTCATTAGCACTGATCGTTTTTCCTACTTTTTTAATCGCAAATCAGCCTGACCTGGGCACAGCGTTGCTAGTGGCCGCAGCCGGTTTTTTTGTGGTGTTTTTTGGTGGCATACGGTGGCGTGTCCTTTTTGCCGCACTGCTTTCGATAATGGCGATGATTCCGCTGCTATGGCAGTTTATGCATGATTATCAGAAACAGCGTGTATTAACCCTGCTAGACCCAGGAAGTGACCCTTTAGGTGCGGGTTATCATATTATCCAGTCGACCATTGCTATCGGTTCTGGCGGTATTTACGGTAAAGGCTGGCTTAACGGTACCCAGTCACAGTTGGACTTCCTTCCTGAACGTACCACAGACTTTATTTATGCGGTATTTGCTGAAGAATTTGGTATTATGGGTGCGGTTGTATTGTTGTCTCTCTATGCCTACATTATTGGTCGTGGTTTGTATATAGCAGTAAATGCGCAGGATAGTTTTAGCCGCTTACTAGCAGGTAGTCTCAGCATGACATTTTTTGTTTACCTGTTCGTCAATGTCGGCATGGTGTCAGGGATTTTGCCAGTAGTAGGCGTGCCCTTGCCTTTGGTTAGTTACGGTGGCACGTCAATGGTTACCTTAATGGCAGGTTTTGGTATGTTGATGTCAATAAGCACAAACCGACGTTTGGTGGCGAAATAGTGAAGGCGAGTGTCAAAAAGATCCGTTAGCATCTTTCCGCTTGGTCGAGATCATAATTAAAACTTAATAGATGGAGTAACAATAATGCTTACAATTAAAAAAACTTGGGTGCTTGCTTGTTGGGCATTTGTTGCAATCTGTTTTGTGCCTGCGACTGCTTATGCAAATTACGCACAGCGCGCCGATGTAAAACAGTTTATTAATGAAATGGTTGATGAACATGATTTCGATCGCGCTTTTCTTGAAGCGCAGTTCGCCACTGCAAAACGGCTGGATAATGTTCTGGAGTTGATAGCCAGACCGGCAGAAAAAACCCTTACCTGGAAACAATATCGCCCCATATTTGTTACCAGCAAGCGCATTAAAAAAGGTAAAGAGTTTATTGAAGAATATCGGGATATTTTACAGCGCGCTGAAAAAGAATTTGGTGTGCCAGTTGAAATCATAGCGGCAATTATTGGTGTCGAAAGCTTCTATGGCCGGTTTACAGGTAAGCACACCGTTTTTGATTCACTCACTACCTTAGGTTTTGATTATCCACCGCGTAGTAAATTTTTTAAAAGTGAGCTAAAACACTTTTTACTGTTGTCAAGAGAAGAAGACATCAGTATCGAGGAAATGACTGGCTCATACGCTGGTGCAATGGGCTTGCCGCAATTTATCTCCAGCAGTTATCGTTATTATGCTATTGATTTTGACGGCGACGGCAAACGGGATTTATGGAACAGCATGCCCGATGTTATTGGCAGTGTGGCAAATTATTTTCGTCAGCACGATTGGCAGACGGGTGCTAGTGTGGTGCATGCTGTTACAGTGAAAGACAAATCAGTTGTAAAAGAAAAAAACAGAAGGAAGCCCTATATCACTCTTAAACAGTTAGAGCGTCAAGGGGTTGCACTTAAAAAGAATGCAAAAAATATTGGCGTAGATAACACAGAGAAAGTGACGCTATTAAAATTAGAAGGCAAAGGAGGGTATGAGTATTGGGTAGGGCTGAATAACTTTTATGTGATTACTCGCTATAACCACAGTGTACTTTATGCGATGGCGGTTTATCAACTCAGTGAAAAACTCAGAAGCTGATGCATATTACACATGTTTGTTTAGTAGCAGGGTGGACGCGTTTTACTTTGTTTATTTTTTGCTTGATAAACGGCGTCTTCATGTGCCGTGATTCACTGGATGACAGGTCTTGCGCGTGAGAGAAAAAAAGCTGCCCACTCGGTATGGCGTTCTGTTGTTGAGTATGATCGCCATGCTTACCGCCTGCGGTGAGATAAAAGACGGTCCGTCGCCTAATTTTACAAAGCAATGGTATGAAATTCCTGATGCAAAAGTGACCTCGGTCACTCAAAGTAAATTTGGTAATCCGAGCAGTTACGAAGTCTTTGGCAAAACCTATTATGTTATGGATTCCGCAGTCGGTTTTCAGCAAAAAGGCATTGCTTCATGGTATGGCACTAAATTTCATGGTCGGCGCACCTCAAGCGGTGAGGAATACGATATGTACGCGATGACTGCTGCGCATAAATCGCTGCCCATCCCGGTGTATGTGGAAGTCACCAATCTTGACAATAATCGCAAAGCGATCGTTAGAGTCAATGACCGTGGTCCGTTTGTTGCGGGCAGAATTATTGATCTGTCATACGCAGCAGCAACAAGGCTAGGTTTTGCACGCGCCGGTACTGCAAATGTAAGCATTCGTGTGGTAATGTCAGAGTCAGACATAAATTACCATCGCAGCAAAGCTATTATCGAGTCACCGGTTGTAGAAGGTGGTAGACTTTACGTTCAGATCGCTGCGTTCGCCTCAAAAGATAATGCCTTGTCACATCTGGGGAAGTTGCAAAATGAAGGTTTTAGAGATGTCCGTTTGCACACAGTAAGTAATAAAGGAAAAGCACTATACCGGGTGAGAATTGGTCCTTTACCATCAGAGCATGTGGCAAAAAACGTAGTCACTGAGCTTAAAAAAAATAATCATAAAAATTTAAAAATAGTTAGAGAGTGATTATTGGGCATCTTTAAAAACCTGGATTTTTGTTCGCATTCAAGGCGGATGGATTTTGAGAACCGCAGTGTATGCCTCTTCGCACTCTAAACGGGGTAATCAGCCTTCTTCTTAGGACTCAGGATTAAATAAGATGCGGAACTTAACGCCGTAGTTTGTTTCAGATTGGATGATCTCAAAAGGCGCATAGTTGCGCTACGCAACGATTTGAGATCATTCAAGCTGGAGCAAAAAGGCAAGTTAAGTTTCGTAAGTTATTTGATCCTGAGTCCTTAGTATTTGCTGGTTGAGATAACGGAGGCATTGAGGCTTAACTCTTCCTGCATAACGCACAAACAAAAATTTTTTTAGATAGCGAGCTTAGAAAAAATCCATGATATATTCAAAAAAGTTGTACTCAATAAAAAATAGTTTTGCATCCTTAGGTTCGTTAACGGTACGTCTATGTACCGCTGCTGGTTTCATGTTTTTTGTACTGGCGCTGTTTAATTTCAACTATGCACTGGCAGTAAAACCAGTGCCTGCACCACCAGAAGTAGCGGCAAAAAATTATATCCTTATTGATTTTGCTAGTGGTAAAGTGCTGGCAGAAAGAGAGCCAGATGTACAAATTGAACCGGCAAGCATTACCAAGTTAATGACAGCCTATGTTGTTTATACAGAAATTGAGCAGGGACGGCTCAGTCTGGACGACATGGTTGATATCAGCGAAACTGCCTGGCGTAAGGGCGGCTCAAGGATGTTTCTTGAAGTAGGTTCAAGTGTTTCAGTCGATGACCTGTTGAGAGGGCTGGTGGTGCAGTCAGGTAACGATGCCAGTGTTGCCCTGGCCGAACACATTGCAGGAACTGAAGCCGTATTTGTGCAGTTAATGAACAAGCATGCAGTAGCCTTAGGAATGAATAACACCAACTTTGTAAATAGCACAGGCTGGCCGCATGAAAACCATTTAACAACAGCGCGTGATATCGCTATATTAGCGACGGCAATTATTGATAAATTTCCAGAAAAATACCCCCGCTATGCAGAAAAAGAATTTACTTTTAATGGCATCAAACAGTATAACCGCAACAAATTATTATGGCGTGATGAAACCGTTGACGGCATGAAAACCGGACACACAGAGTCAGCAGGCTATTGCCTGGTAACATCAGCACTACGGGCAGATATGCGTCTTATCTCTGTGGTGATTAATACTAACAGCAAGCGAGCACGAACCAGTGTCAGTCAGGCATTATTAAATTATGGTTTTCGTTTTTTTGAATCGCATACGCTTTATGCAGCTGGTGAAGTTCTGAGTCGACCTCGCATCTGGAAAGGTAAGCTTGAAAACCTGAACGTCGGACTGGCTGAGGATCTGGCTGTTAGCATTAAACGCGGTGCGTACAATGATCTTGATCCGATTATGGAGATTGACAAAAATATAGAGGCACCAGTAAGTCATGGTCAGCAAGTTGGTGTGGTAAAAGTTTCACTGGATGGCGAAGTGCTGGTGACAATGCCCTTGATTGCCCTGGAAACAATTGATCGAGGCAGCTTTTTTCAAGTTGCAAAAGACGCTGTTTTACGTATGGTGCATAGCTTCATTAATTAATGAGTGAATGTACAACATGAGTAAACCAACAGACATTGTCTACCTAAACGGCTCTTATCTGCCGCTGGAAGAAGCCAAAATTTCGGTGATGGATAGAGGCTTTCTTTTTGGCGATGCTGTGTACGAAGTTATCCCCGTATTTGGCAATAATCTATTGCGTGTTGATGAACATTTAACACGATTACAGAATAGTTTGAATCGCGTTAGCATGGCTAACCCGCTTAATAATAATGAGTGGCAGGAAATTTTTTCACAGTTACTTAGTAAAAATGAAGGTGAAGAGCGTGCCATCTATTTACAGGTTTCACGCGGAATTTATCCAGCGCGTGATTTGACCATAAACGAAGGCTATCCAGCAACGGTTTTTGCTATGCTGTTACAGATCACAGCACCTGATATGGAAGTGATGTCAGCCGGAATTTCCGCCATCACAGTAGATGACTTTCGCTGGCATGCCTGTGATATAAAGTCGACTTCATTGATTGCCAGCGTTATGTTAAAGCAGCAGGCGAAAGCGGCGAATGTTGATGATGCAATATTAATTAGAAAGGGTGTTATTACCGAAGGCACTGCGAGTAATGTATTTCTGGTTAAAGACGGCGTTATCCTGACACCACCCGCAGGCCATCAATTACTGCCCGGCATTACCCGTGATTTGGTGATTGAAATTGCAGAAAGCAGTGCCATAGTCGTACAACAACGAAATATTAAAGAAGCTGAGCTATACAGCGCAGATGAAATCTGGATGACCAGCTCTACGCGTGAAATTGCACCGGTTATTAGCCTGAATGGTGAAGCGGTGGGTTCAGGTATTGCGGGTGAAATGTGGAAACAGATGATGGACTCATATCAGCAACGCAAGCAACTGCTGCGCAGTGGCAATGAAAA
>CAZYCY010000059.1:0-10006 GCA_964646145.1 uncultured Thiotrichaceae bacterium | reverse complement strand
TGGTTGAAAGTATTTTTAGGGCTCAGGATTAAATAAGATGCGGAACTTAACGCCGTAGTTTGTTTCAGATTGGATGATCTCAAAAGGCGCATAGTTGCGCTACGCAACGATTTGAGATCATTCAAGCTGGAGCAAAAAGGCAAGTTAAGTTTCGTAAGTTATTTGATCCTGAGTCCTTAGTGCTTCAAAAATTCCAGCACTCGAGAGCCGCTGCATAAAAAGTAATCTACAATTTACCGAGTTTGCTCATGCTGCGGTTACCAGCATGATCCGGAATTATTACCTGATTTATCAAGATGAAGAAACACTGCAAATTTTGTCTATGCCCGATTGGAATAGCTGCATATACAATAAAAAGAAAATGGATGCAAAGCATGACAGTGTTTATTGCAGTAGTTCTGTTCAGTCTATTCGATGAAACAGTTATTTTTGCCGATTAAAATTGACGGTCAGCAACGCAACCAAAGGTTTATTGATGAAAAGTATAAAAGCGATTATAGCAGGCACCGTGTTTATTCTTGTCGCTATACTATTGTTGCAACTGGCGTATATTTTTGTTGCAGTCGGTTATATCTCAGCGGCAAAAAGCTTCCCCTTTCTAAATGATATTGTTGGTTATTTTAGATATATAATTGGCATTCCGCTTTTTGTGGCAATGATGTTTCTAGGTGGTTATATCACAGCGAGTATAGCCAGTACAAAAATATGGCTGCACTGTTTAGTGGTTGGTCTAATTGTCGCAGCCAGCATGCTTTATCCCCTATTGCAGCATTCAAATTTAACCATAACTGGTGTGGTGGTTTTTATGTTGATATTGATAGCAACGACTGTAGGTGGTTTACATTGGCAGAAAGCTAATAGAATAAATTAGGTTTGACTTGATTGTTAAATCTTAATATTGAAGCTGCGGATTCAGGTGGTTTCAAAAAACACCTGCTGGAATTAATATGTTTGGCAGAGAGGAAGGGATTCGAACCCTCGAAACCTTTCGGTTTACACGCTTTCCAGGCGTGCGCCTTCAGCCGCTCGGCCACCTCTCTAAATTTGTTTTAATCTTTCGCGTTATATAATTTTTCCAGTATTTCTTTCGCCCCGCGAGACAATAAGTCATCCGCCAGTTTAGCGCCTAGCTGTTCGCCTTCACTGCGGTGTCCGCTAATATCGCCCTGCACAATTAAGCTGCCATCGGGTTCACCAACTAAAGCTTGCAAATGCAGTGTGTTACCATCCAGTATGGCGTAACTGGCAATAGGTACCTGGCAACCACCTTCAAGACGTTTGTTTAATGCGCGTTCTGCAACGATGCGGTCTGCGGTATCGTCATGGTTTAATACGGAAATTAACTTGAGTGTTTCTTCATCATCAATACGCGCTTCCAGTCCGACAGCACCCTGACCAGCAGCGGGTAATATCCATGAGGATGAGATGCGCTGTTTTATGCGGTTGCCCATTTCCAGTCGAATAAGTCCGGCGCAGGCAAGGATGATGGCATCATAATCGCCATTATCCAGCTTTGCTAATCTTGAATTGACGTTGCCACGTAAGTCTTTGATTATTATATCTGGACGTTTGCTGAGTAACTGGCACTTTCTACGCAAGCTACAGGTACCAATAACTGCGCCTTGCGGTAGTGTTTGCACTGAATTGTATCGCTTAGAGACAAATGCATCACAGGATTCTTCACGCTCTAAAATAGTAGAAAGAAACAAGCCCTCGGGAAAGTCCATTGGCACATCTTTTATCGAGTGCGCGGCTATATCTGCTTTGCCTTCAAGTATCGCTGTTTCAAGTTCTTTGACAAACAGACCTTTGCCACCGATTTTTGCCAATGGCGTATCCAGAATTTTGTCACCTTTGGTGGTGAAAGTGACCAGCTCAACTTGCAGACCTTTATGCGCTTGCATTAAACGTGTTTTAACGTGTTCTGCCTGCCACAGTGCGAGTGGGCTTTTGCGTGTCGCTATGCGTAAAATTGATTTCATTAAATGCAGTGAATGATTTGCAGCATGTAAAAAGAAGATGAATTATACAGCCTTCAATAAAATTAACAGGAAAATTATAAAAATAAGGTAAATTATTAGGCATTGGTGGCACCGTGATGTGCCGTTTGTGAAGCTAAGGAGTTGTTACGAAATAAACATTACATCTTGCTTGTTTTTTTTGTCCGTCTTCAGCGTTACGCCAACAGTCATGGAATTCGACTATATTCCCATTGGCGCGCCTTGAATACGATTAAAAACCCTTCGCAACCTGTAACGTTTATTTCATAACAACTCCTAAGGATGAAGCAGTATCGCATATATGTGCTGTTAACTAACAGCAAATCTCGTTCAAAATAAAAGCCTTGCTACAGCTAGCTTTCAGAGGCTATAAAAATAAATCGTAACTACTCAGCGTAATTTTAGAAAAGAACGCAGGTTATTGATTTTTCAGGACGCTGTAAATACGTCCATGTACGCTCTACTGCAACATCCATGTTGCAGATGCCTGAAAAATCAATAACCTGCGCCCTTACCTGAATAATACGCTGAGTAGTTACAATAAATCATTCGTACAAAATTATGTGGAAAATACATAAAATGAGACCTCAGTATAACCCTCGATTTAAAGACAGGTATACCCCTCTTCATTGGAGAATCAATTTTTTTGGTTATTCTTAATAAAAATCAGCTCATTTAGGCTCAATAATTCTGTTATTACTTCCAACTTTATTGTTTTTAACCTTTGCTACCGATTTTTAACCCATTTACCCTGCATACTCTCTCTCAGGCAAGCCGTAAAGCGTTAAAAACTTTGCGCCTTTGCGAATATTCAGCGCCATCGCAGCCATAGCGTAAAAGGCAATGTTTTTCTCCAAACCCATAAAACGGGTTCGTGCAAGACCGTAATGTTGTTTGTAGGTGGCAAAAGGCCTTTCACCACCACTACGGGTGAGTGCGATGCTGTCGTTGCGAACCTTGTCCGCTTCTGATAACTGGAAGGCAGGGCAAACGCTAAGGTCTATCAAAAAAATAAATAAACAGCCTTTGCAGGATAACTGTGCATTGAAAAATGTAGAGTGACGCCTGCCTGCCATAAAAGTGTGAGGTTATGCGCCTATGTGGTTTTGACTGGAATTGACGGTCATTTTAAATCTAGCATGGGATTTCTTCTGGATTGGATGAACTTTGTGGTTTAAGCGAGATTTGCTGGTTAACTAACCAAAGGATGGAATTGTTCAACTGAAAAATGTATAATCTGCAACTTATGGTGACCTGTTCTGGTTCCCTCGCGACGATAAACTGTGAACCCCGCCAGGTCCGGAAGGAAGCAACGGTAACGGTGATCTCGGGTGCCGAGGAGTGGCTGGGGCGGGTCGCCACCTTACAACTTTTTTCCAGTTGTTATCTTGTTGCTATCTTCTTGCTACTATCTTGGATAGACTCTACCGATGTTGTTATTTTCTGAATGTAACTATGTCTATAGTGAGTTTTCGCATGAGTTATTTTGAATGAGTTATCAGGTTCTGGCGCGAAAATGGCGACCGCAAAACTTTCAGCAACTGGTTGGTCAGGAGCATGTGCAGCGTGCGCTGGTCAATGCCCTGAATGATGATCGCCTGCACCACGCCTATTTGTTTACCGGCACACGCGGCGTTGGCAAGACCACTATCGCCCGTATTTTCTCAAAATCGTTAAATTGCGAGACCGGCATAACTGCCACGCCTTGTGGAAAATGTTCAACTTGTGAGGAAATTGCCGAAGGCCGTTATGTTGATTTAATCGAAGTCGATGCCGCTTCACGCACCGGCGTTGATGATACCCGTGAATTACTGGAAAATGTGCAATACGCGCCAACTCGCGGGCGTTATAAAGTGTACCTGATTGATGAGGTACACATGTTTTCAAAAAGCAGTTTTAATGCTCTGTTAAAAACCCTGGAAGAGCCGCCGCCGCATGTGAAGTTTCTACTGGCGACCACCGACCCGCAAAAACTTCCAGTCACCGTGCTTTCACGTTGTTTACAGTTTAATCTGAAACGCTTGCCGGTGAGTTTAATCATAGGCCATTTGCAACAGATTTTAAGTGCAGAAAAGGTTGAGCATAATGTCACCGCATTGCAACTTATTGCGGAAGCGGCAGATGGCAGTATGCGTGATGCCCTGAGCCTGCTAGATCAGGCGCTGGCTTTTGGCGCTGGTCGTATTCAAGAGCAGGAAGTGCGTGATATGTTGGGTAGCGTATCGCGTGATAAAGTGTTAGGTCTGGTTGAGGCTCTTTTGCAGCGTGATGCGGTGAAAACCATGTTGGCAGTAGCAACACTGGCTGAATTTTCCCCCGATTTTGAAAATGTACTGGCTGAACTATTAAGTTTGTTGCATCATATGAGCCTGGCAAAAACAGTGCCTGAAGCACTGGATGAATATGTTAGTTCGCGTGAAGTTTTACTTGAGTTAACTGAGCAGGTATCGGCTGAAGACTTACATCTGTTTTATCAAATTGCACTGATTGGTCGTCGTGATTTGCCATTGTCACCCGATGCCAGAAATGGTTTTGAGATGATTATGTTACGCATGCTGGCATTTAGACCTGCAGTGGTTGAAGCTGACGCTGTTCTGCAAACACAAACTCAGCCTGCCGCAACGTTATCAGGCTCGTTACCCACATCGAGTCAGGATATAAATCAACATCAAACATCAGCTCAAAGCGATGTTCAGCGCGTTAAGACACAAGCTGAAAAAACAAAGCTTCAATCTGAGCCAGTTAACAACGCGGTTAGCGATGCGATAACAAAAACAGCTTACGCAACGAATTCGGCATCGCCAGAGCAGTGCCACACGGATGTGGCGTTTACGAACCAAAGGATGGAAAAACAGGCGGTTGCTCAAACTATAGTAAACGGCGATGTGGCAAGTGGCGATGCATCAAATGACTGGCGAGAAATTGTTAATGCCCTTGGTTTAGGTGGCCTGGTAAAACAGCTTGCGATCAACTGCACAATGGGGCAACGTGATGGTTGTAAAATTGTTTTGCATATAACAAGTGGTCATAGTAATTTGATTAATGCAAAAGCAAAACAACGCTTGCAGCAGGCACTGGGAGAATATTTTAATATTGAGGCGCAACTGGATATTAAAGTTGTCAGTAAAGATAGCACCGAGGTTGAAAACGAATCACCCGCGCAAACAAATCGGCGTGAAATTGATCAACGCCAGCAACAGGCTGTAGAATCGGTTAATCAAGACAGCTTTACTCGGTCACTAAAAGAAAATTTTAATGCCGAGTTAATACCTGGCTCGGTTAAGCCAGTAACGTAGAAACAGTACAGTAAATAAATAATAGAGGTAATGATGAAAGGTGCAATGGGCAACATGATGAAACAGGCGCAAAAAATGCAGGAAGACATGCAAAAAGCGCAACAGGAAATCGCTAATATGGAAGTGGAAGGTCAGGCTGGTGGCGGCATGGTAAAAGTAATAATGAACGGTCGTCATGAATTACGCCGCGTTAATATTGATGACAGTTTGATGCAGGATGATAAGGAAATGATTGAAGATTTACTGGCCGCAGCAGTAAATGATGCGGTAAGAAAAATCGAGCAGGAGTCTACTGCAAAAATGTCTGGCTTGACTGCAGGCCTTAATTTGCCCGGTGGCATGAAATTACCGTTTTAAAGTCACTTGCACTTGTTTATCTAAATTCAGGCTTTAATGTCACCTTTACTGGCGCAATTAATTGACGCTTTAAAATGTTTGCCCGGGGTAGGGCCTAAATCTGCACAACGCATGGCGTTTTATTTGCTGGAGCGTGATCCGGACGGGGCGAAAAATCTATCCAGTGTCTTGCTTGAGGCGGTTGAAAAAATTGGCCATTGTTCGATGTGCCGAACCTTGAGTGAAGCCGAGTTATGTGAAATCTGTGCCAGCACATCCAGAGATAATGGTAAATTATGCGTGATTGAAACCCCTGCAGATATATTTGCTATTGAACATAGTGCAGAGTTTCGCGGAAAGTACTTTGTACTGATGGGGCATTTGTCACCGCTAGATGGTATTGGGCCGGCAGAGTTGGGGCTGGATTTATTGCAGAGCAGATTGGCGAATAATGAGGTTAAAGAGTTAATTTTGGCAACCAACCCTACCGTAGAAGGAGAAGCCACCGCGCACTATATTTCTACTATGGCTGCTAAATATCAGATACTGACCACCCGAATTGCCCACGGTGTACCATTAGGTGGTGAGTTGGAGTATATTGATGCTGGAACGCTTGCACATGCTTTTAGTGGTCGCCAGCGATTTGATTCTTGATCTTGATTACAGGTAACTTCTCAATAAGTCGGGGCAGTCTATCGTTTTGAGGCTGTCGCTAGCATGGATGCTACCGTCAAGCCCCGCTTTGGTAAACATGGGGACGTATTTACGGCGTGTCCATCCTTTGCTCCGTAATCGCCACATCCATGTGGCACTACTCTCAAAACGATAGACTGCCCCGACTTATTGAGAAGTTACGATTACAGCCCGTAAGTGTTGCCTGCGCTTGCGTTATTGCCCACTATTGGAGGTCTATTCATGAGTGATTGTCTGTTTTGTAAAATACAGGGAGGTGAGATCCCTGTTGATATTGTTTTTGAAAGCGATGATGTGCTGGCTTTTCGTGATGTCAATCCGCAAGCACCAACGCATATCTTGATTATTCCCAGAAAGCATATTGCAACGATTAATGACCTCGATGAAGATCATGAGTTCTTAATGGGACGATTATTTAGCGTCGCTAAAAACATTGCTGCTCAGGAAGGTGTTGACGAAGAGGGCTACAGAATGGTGGTTAACTGCAATGAAAAAGCCGGGCAGACAGTGTTTCATATTCACATGCATCTGTTAGCCGGTCGCAATATGAACTGGCCACCAGGTTAGGGACGCTCCGAGTTATGACTGCTTTGGTTATGAATAAGCAGGTGAGCTTTTCTCTTTTTCTTCTTATCGTTTTGTTTAGCCTGAATGTCAACAGTGCGCCGGATGGTGGTGAACTGTATGGCAGGCATTGCTCTGCCTGTCATGGCGATAAGGGCGAGGGCGGGGTGGGTGTGCCGCTCTCATTGCCATCATTTTTAAACAGCGTGTTAAACGAATACCTCAAAAAAACCATTCGCCTAGGGCGGTCAGGAAGAGTCATGCCTGCGTTTGAATATTTGAGTGATGCACAGGTTAACGCCATTGCAGCACTCATTGCCGTTGGTGTAGATATGTTTTTTGATTAAAAATATCGCTCAGGGCAAGAGGTGTGGTGAATGAATCGATGTGACTGCATGGTGTTAATGTCAGACAGGATAGGGGTGCAAGTTCGACTGCCGTATTCATATGGCAGTCGATTACAGGCTCAAAATTTTAGTCCGCATAGCGAATCCGAACCTGTTGGTTGTTGAGGTTTTCGTGTTCATGGGGCTTAATCAGTGGCTGCCTTGCAGTCGGGTGTAGGGGTTAAATCGAGTATTTGTTGTGTTACGGCTTTCTCCGTTTCTGGTAAAAACCTGAGCATTTCGCCATTTTTCCCCTGCGCGTTGATGCCTAAATAGGCTAATGCATGCTTGCTGCAAGCGGTTATTTTTAATTGCTGTGGCGAGAGATGATCGCCTGATAGCCATTGGCTGTTTGGCATATTGATTACACTGTGTAGCATGTTACCGGTTTTCGTTTGCCAGATTTTAATGGAGTGATCGCCAGATGCCGAAGCGAGATATTGACCATCAGGGGAAAAGGCAAGCGAGGTAACGAGGTCAGAATGTCCTTATGAAAAGCTGGTTTTTGAAAAAAAACCGGCATAAGTGGTATGCTTATCAATTCTTGCAATTCAACTGATTTTTTAAGAATAAACGAATAAGGGGGAGCAAAGATTATGCCTGCCAAAATACAGGTTTGTATGCTCTACGCACTCTAAAACGGAGGTATTCTTAAGTGCAAAAAGTATGTCTCACCATAAAAGTTGAATATCCCTTGAGTAAAATGCCGTATTTTGCTAGTGTTCGCCTCCCTTATTGATGCTGAAACATCGCAGGGCTAAATTTTTAACCTGATTTTAGGCGCATAGCTCAGTTGGTTAGAGCGCTACCTTGACATGGTAGAGGTCGGCAGTTCGAATCTGCCTGTGCCTACCAGTTTACACATGCATCTAAACAGTGCAGCTACAAAATCAAGCGGTCTTTCGTAATGATCGCCACTGGAGATAAACATGCCGCAAAACACCCCTGTTATTACCCTGCCTGATGGCAGTCAACGTGCTTTTGAAGTACCCCTGACAGTAATGGATGTGGCTGCAGACATTGGTCCCGGTCTTGCCAAAGCAACACTGGCGGGTCGGGTTGATGACGTATTAGTCGATGCCTCCTATCTGATAGACAATGATGTGCGGCTTGCTATTGTTACCTCCCGTGATGAAGATGCCCTGGAGCTGATGCGTCACGACGCAGCTCATATAATGGCGCAAGCCGTACAGGAATTGTTTTCCGGCACACAGGTGACGATTGGTCCGGCAATAGAAAACGGTTTCTATTACGATTTTGCTCGTGATAAGCCATTTACCGATGAAGATTTAAAAGTCATCGAGGATCGTATGCGCGAAATTGTTAAGCGCGATCTGCCGATTGTGCGTGAAGTGATGGATAAAGCTGAGGCGATAAAAACCTTTGCTGCACTCGGTGAACAATACAAAGTAGAAATTATTCAGGACATTATCCCCGAAGGAGAAGAAGTTTCTATATATCGCCAGGGTGACTGGTTTGATGTGTGTCGCGGTCCTCACATACCGAGTACTGGCAAGCTGGGCAAAGGCTTCAAGTTGATGAAGGTCGCTGGTGCCTACTGGCGTGGTGATTCGGATAATGAAATGCTAACCCGAGTATATGGCACTGCATGGCCGGATAAAAAGCAGCTGAATGCGTATTTGCATCAGTTGCAAGAAGCGGAAAAGCGAGACCATCGAAAACTGGCGAAAAGGCTGGATTTCTTTCATATGCAGGAAGAAGCGCCGGGCATGGTGTTCTGGCATGAAAAAGGCTGGTCAATTTATTTGACGGTGCAAAATTATATTCGAGAAAAATTGCGTCAGCATGATTACCAGGAAATCAACACACCATCGATAGTTGATCGCAGTCTGTGGGAAAAATCGGGTCACTGGGATAAATTTGGTGACATGATGTTCACCACCCATTCCGAGCATCGTGACTACGCCATTAAACCCATGAACTGTCCCTGTCATGTACAGGTATTTAATCAGGGCTTGAAAAGCTACCGTGATTTACCGTTGCGTCTGGCTGAATTTGGTTCCTGCCATCGCAATGAACCCTCTGGCACTTTGCACGGCTTGATGCGGGTAAGAAACTTTGTGCAGGATGATGCGCATATCTTCTGCACAGAAGATCAGTTACAGGATGAAGTTTCCGCTTTTATTGATCTGGTTTATGAAGTGTACGAGGATTTTGGTTTTACCGATATAAAAGTTGCGTTATCAACCCGTCCCGAGCAACGTGTGGGTGATGATGAATCCTGGGATAAAGCCGAAAAAGCATTGCAAGTGGCGCTGGATAACAAAAATCTGGACTGGAAACTGCAGCCGGGTGAGGGTGCCTTTTATGGTCCGAAAATAGATTTTGAATTACGTGACTGCCTGGGGCGTGAATGGCAATGTGGTACTTTACAGGTCGATTTCTCCATGCCGGGGAGGCTTGATGCTCATTATATTGCAGCCGATGACAGCAAACATACTCCAGTGATGATACATCGTGCAATTTTAGGTTCTATTGAGCGATTTATCGGTATTTTGATCGAAGAACACGAAGCAAAATTTCCGCTTTGGCTGGCACCGGTTCAAGCCGTAATTCTTAATATAACCGACAAACAGGCTGAATTTGCCATAAAAATGCAAAAAAGTCTTGTTTCGCAAGGATTTAAGGTCGAATTGGACTTGAGAAATGAGAAGGTTGGATATAAAATTCGCGAACACATTTTACAGCGAGTTCCCTACATGCTGGTTGT
>CAZYCY010000058.1:0-10041 GCA_964646145.1 uncultured Thiotrichaceae bacterium | reverse complement strand
TACTAGCGATGTTTTCAAGATATTGAATGCAAAACCGGTAGTCTTTTTTGACCTTCCATTTTGCCAGCCTATGGGGCTTTCTGCCCAACAATGCATCGTGCACCAAACTGAAAAATTTCTGCGTGTTTTTATGTTTTTGCATTTCCAGCATGAAGTTGCTGATAGCAAAACAGACTACCTTGTCAAATACTTCACCGCGATGTAAAAGAATACGCAGTAAACCGGGATCCTCAATTTTAGTCGCTACTTGTGAAAAGTAATCCAGCAGAGCAATGTTTAATTTTTGATTTTCTGCAACATGACCATACGGTACGATGCGCCCTTCTCGCAAAGCCTCTAAAGCTAACTCAGCAGGCGCACAGGTCTTTAATCTTTCTGTCAGTTCAGGCACATACAGGTAACTGCCACATTCACTGGCGAAAATACCCATATGGTCATCTGATCCTCCCGTTAGCACCTTGGGTTTTTCTGGATCCACGCCATAGTCCGCTTAAAACCGTAACATAATACATGCACAAAAAGATTATACTCGGTAAAGTAACAGGTGAATTCAGCACCAGACAATACATCCGTCCCAGATTCACGCAATGCCCAGCAGGATCGCGCATTTATTATGATTGGTAACAGTAATGACATCACAGTCGTTTTTATGCAAACAGTTAACCAGATTTCCGGTTTTTAGCCATGTTTCCGGCAATCTGAGAATGCGCCCCCACAGTTCATCAGGCACATCACTATTATAATCATGGCAATGCAAATCAATCTTCAAGCAATGAGCAAGATTAACCTTATCTAACTCCTTCTCAAGATACTGATTAAACTCCTGTTGGAGAGATCTTCTAAAATCACTGATTACATTTCTGGAAAAAAAGTCAATCATAATAAAAGGTCAATCATGTTATTGCATCAGATTTTTAGTATTCCTACAAAATATATAGGCGTCACCATACAGCAAACGTTATCATGAAATTATGACAATTATGTTTCATAGCGCTAAATTATTAAAAAATACTGAATGATGATATGGTTCATAAAGACTCATCACCGCCGATTTTCAAATGACATTTAATATAGCGAAGTTGCTAAATCCGGAAGCGTATGACCATCCGGTAAACAATACAAAACTCATCGAAACACATATTTCATGGATAATTCTAACGGGTGACTTTGCCTATAAAATAAAAAAACCGGTGGACTTTGGTTTTTTAAATTTTTCTACTTTAGATAAAAGACACACCTTTTGTAAACAGGAATTAATTCTCAATCGCAGACTGGCAGCACAAATTTATCTTGCTGTTGTTACTATCACTGGCTCACCGGATAAACCCCGTATCTCGGACTGCGGTACGGTTTTTGAATACGCAGTAAAAATGAAACAGTTTCCGCAGTCTGCCCAACTGGACAACATGCTGGCTGCCGGTAAACTTAAATTAGAGCATATGGATGCCATTGCGCATATGGCTGCTTATTTTCATCAGTCCACTGATGTCGCCAATGGAGCGACGGAGTATGGCAATATGGAAATGCTCTGTCAGCCGGTCGAAGAAAACTTCAAACAGATAAATGCACACCTGAGCACAGAGCACTACGCAGGAAACCTGTCGCTGCTTGCACAATGGAGCCGTTCTGAGCTAGCTAAACAACAGACCGTGTTTGCACAACGCAAAGTGGATGGTTTTATTCGTCAATGTCACGGTGATATGCATTTGCGTAACCTGGTCTGGCTGGACAATAAACCAGTGGCTTTCGACTGCATCGAGTTCAATGATAAATTGAGCTGGATCGATGTAATAAGTGAAATCGCATTTTTGATAATGGATTTGCAACATCGTCAACAACATCAACTTGCCAATCGTTTTTTAAACAGTTACCTTGAAGTCACTGGTGATTATGCCGGTTTATCCGTTTTGCCCTTCTATCTTTGCTATCGCGCACTGGTTCGCGCTAAAGTCAATGCCTTGCGTGTAAAACAAAAAAACATTACTGAAAATGAGAGCATACAAACAGTTACTGAGTTTGAGTCTTACCTTGGACTGGCAGCCAGTTACACAAAACATTCCACGCCAAAATTAATTATTACACGCGGTCTATCTGCCTCAGGAAAAAGCACCATCTCACAAAAATTAGTCGATGCAACAGGAGTGCTACGTATTCGTTCGGATGTTGAACGTAAACGATTATTTGATGTTCCTTTATCCACAAGTGCTGAAAATAATATAGATTCCGGAATCTATGCAACACAGGCATCGATTCAAACCTATGAAAAGCTGCTTGAGCTTGCGTCTAACATAATCACTGCTGGTTACAGCGTTATCGTTGACGCTGCTTTTTTAAAATGCGAACAACGACAGCCATTTCAACAACTCGCCAATCGTTTAGGTGTTTCTTATATCATCCTGGAAATTACAGCACCTGCTGAAATATTACGACAGCGCATTAAAAAAAGAAAAAATGATGTGTCTGATGCAGACTTAACAATACTTGAACATCAACTTACTAACTGGCGAGTTTTACAAAAAGATGAGATCAACTCAGCAGTTTCTGTAAATACGGCTGATGCATTGGATATTGATATATTAATCAATATGATTAAAACAAGATAGGTAACTTCTCAATAAGTCGGGGCAGTCTATCGTTTTGAGACTGTCGGTAGCATGGATGCTACCGTCAAGCCTACAGGGATGTATTTACGGCGTGCCTCAAAATGATAGACTGCCCCGACTTGTTGAGAAGTTACCAAGATAGGGGACTTTGTACAGGCGAGTAAATATTTCTCATAGAAATATAATTATGGAAAAAAAATTCAGTGATCACTCTATTTACACTTTATAAGATCAACCTTCTGCCCATATTTAGCAACGCTAACGTTTGCATTTAACTCCATTTTCAGTGTTTCACTTAAACGTTCCTGCGCCTGCTCTTCACCATGTACCAGCACAACATGTGGGCGATTATTGAAATTGTGATACCAGTCTTTCAAATCTTTTTGATCAGCATGTGCTGACAAACCACCTATAGTGTGAATCTTTGCCGCGATCTTCACCGTTTCACCCCAAAGTTTTATGCTTTTAGCGCCATCAACCAGTTTTCGGCCTAACGTACCTCTTGCCATGAAACCAGAAATAACGACATGGCAGTCACTACGCCAGACATTATGTTTCAAATGTTGTTTAATGCGACCACCATTACACATGCCGCTACCAGCAATGATAATAGCACCCGAGTGAACCCGGTTAAGTGCCATGGATTGATTGGTTGTTCGTGAGATATTCAAATTTGGCAATATTGATTGGCGCTTGTTCTTCTGCCAAAGTAGCTGCATTTCTTCATCAAACAAATCACTGTGCTGCATAAAGACACGGGTCGCTTCTATTGCCAGCGGGCTATCGAGAAATATCTGCCAGCGGTCCAGACCCCACTGCTTATAATATTGAGCAAACAGATATAAAATCTCCTGTGTGCGTCCTACAGCAAATGCTGGCATTAAAATATTGCCTTTGCCTTTAGTAGCAGTAGATAAAACTTGTGAAATTTCATTTTGTGTTTCGTCCCATGAACGATGCAGTCGATCCCCGTAGGTGCTTTCCATTATCACCAGATTAGCATCAGTTATCACTGTCGGGTTTTCAAGAATGGGCATGCCGGATCGTCCCAGGTCGCCACTGAAAACCAGTTTGCGCTGCTGCCCTTCGTCCTCCAGCCAAAGCTCTACAATTGAAGAACCAAGAATATGCCCAGCATCATTTAGCTGCAATGTTACGTTGGGCAGAATACGCTTTTTATGTTGATAGGCCAGCCCTTTAAACTGTTTCATGGCAAGCCTTGCATCCTCAACGGTGTACATGGCTACTACCATTTTTAGCCCTTTTCTGGCGCGTTTTCTATTTTCCCATTGCACCTCTTTTTCATACAAAAATGCGGAGTCTTTTAGCATAATGCGACAAAGATCACGACATGCTCGATGGGTATAAATAGTGCCGCGAAAGCCAGCTTTAATCAACAATGGCAATCGACCGGAATGGTCAATGTGCGCATGGCTTAATACCACCGCATCAATAGAAGCGGGATCAAATGGAAAATCATCCCTGTTACGCGCTTCATCTTGAGCACGCCCCTGTATCAAACCACAATCAAGCAGTATCTTTTTTTGACCAACAGTGACTAAGTGGCACGAGCCGGTCACTTCACCTGCAGCACCAAAGAATTGAACATTTATCGTCATATCACCTCAGTTGTATTTGTTCCGACTTAATCTGACATAAAATCAGCTTGTGCTAGTGTAGTGTTTATATGTAGGGATTAGGACGTAGTATAGTATTTGACTATATTATAATTTTCCAATACAATGAAATTTCAATATTGTTTGCTTACTACAGGGCATATATTATCTTTATGTCATCCAATAAATGCTACACAAACGTAGTGTGATTGCTAGATATGCGTTTTCTAAACAGGAAACACACCCGGTTACGCAGCAATCATGCGCTGCCAGGGTACGTAGACTCCGGTTTATGTACCCGCCTTTAAACCTTAAAAAACCAGTTGCATTGTAGCGGATATGGCTAAGGCAATGAAAAATATGGTTAAATTAGGCTATCGAGTTTCACTTCTTTGACCAAAAACCGACGTCCCCACTCTGACCATGGTAGCGCCCTCTTCAACCGCCAGGCAATAATCACTACTCATTCCCATAGAAAGCTGGTCAAATTCAGGCAAGGCAAATTCTTCTTTACAAGATTGTTGTAACGCTCTTAATTGAGCAAAGGCATTTCGGGTTTGCTGTTCATCACCTTGTACACCAATGGTCATCAAACCGCGCCACATCAAACAAGGCAACCGTTGATCTAATACGTCCCGTAAAAAAAATTTTAGCTCGGAAGGTTTTAAACCTGATTTACTGCCCTCTCCGCTAACATTTACCTGTATTAAACAATTAAGTCTGGAGTCCGGGTTATTTGAATTACGGGAATTATTCAACATTGCATTTGACAGCTTTTGTGCAAGATTAATGCTATCAATTGAATGTATCCACTGAAAATGGCCGGGGATTTTAGCGACTTTTTTTGACTGCAAATGCCCGATAAAGTGCCACTCCAGGGGCCGTTCCAAGGTTTTATTTTTAAGCTGTGGTATCTTGCTCATCGCGTCCTGGATGGTGTTTTCAGCAAAACAATTCTGACCCAGTGAAGCGACAGATTCAACTTCATTAAGCGAGCGTGTTTTGGATACAACAATAAGCCGGATTTCATTTATATCCCGCTTGGATTTTTGTGCACAGTGCTGAATATTTTTCTGGACTGTCGCCAGCTTTTCAGCAAACTTGTTTTCAGCAAGTTTGTCTGGCATCAGCTTACTGTTTGTAATGAGAGAAAAAATGAGCCATAGCATTCATGGCTTTGCTGAGTTCATCCACATGCGGCAAGAATACAACTCTAAAATGATCGACACCCGACCAGTTAAAGGCCGAACCATGAACGATCAGAATTTTTTCCTGGGTTAGTAAATCCAGCACCATCTTTTCATCATCCACAACATTAAACCTTGCCTGATCCATTTTGGCGAACAAATACATCGCGCCTTTAGGTTTGACACAACTTATTCCCGGTATTGAGGTTAGCATGTCATGCGCTAAATCACGTTGTTGACAAAGGCGACCGCCTGGCACAATCAACTCATTAATGCTTTGATAGCCACCCAGTGCAGTTTGAATAGCGTGTTGTCCCGGCACATTGGAACATAATCGCATTGAAGCCAGTAACTCAATGCCTTCAATATAATCTGTGGCATGTGCTTTATCACCGCTAACCACCATCCAGCCAGCACGAAAACCTGCTACACGGTAAGCTTTTGATAAACCGTTATAACTTAAACATAAAACATCTTCGGTCAGTGACGCGGTTGCAATATGCTTGGCATCGTCATAAATAATTTTGTCATAAATTTCATCAGAAAAAATAATCAATTCATGTTCTCTGGCAATCTCGATAATACTTTCCAGTATTTCCTGTGGATACACAGCGCCAGTTGGATTATTTGGATTAATAATTACAATACCACGAGTATTGCTCGTTATCTTTGAGCGAATGTCATTAATATCGGGATACCAGTCAGACAATTCATCACACAGATAATGTATCGCTTTGCCGCCGGACAGGCAGACTGCCGCTGTCCATAAAGGGTAATCCGGTGCCGGTATCAACACTTCATCACCGTTATTGATCAATGCCTGCATCGACATCACAATCAGCTCACTGGCACCGTTGCCAAGATATACATCATCAATCTCAACATTTTTTATATTCTTTTGTTGGCAATATTGCATCACCGCCTTACGACCGGAATACAAACCTCTGGAATCACTATATCCCTGGGAAAGCGGAACATTGTGAATCAAGTCCTGTACTATTTCTTCTGGTGCATCAAAACCAAACGCTGCCGGGTTACCAATATTCAATTTACGAATTTTATGCCCTTCTTCTTCCAGTCGGCGCGCTTCACGGTGTACGGGACCACGAATGTCGTAACAGACAGAATCCAGCTTGTGAGACTTTTTTATTGTTCTCATTGTTTTATTTTCAGTAAGTTAAAGCAATTAATTAATTTATATTGGAGTATATATGCATGTAACACTGAATTGTTTGAATATGCATAAAAAAGTGGCAAAAAAAAACCGACCATTAATGGTCGGTTTAAACGGGTCTTGCGCTATGAAAAAATAATCCAAACATCAGAACCACTCACTATAAAACTATCCTTCTCAGCAAGGGAAACTTACGACCATGATTATTTGAAACCTAAAGTCAAGATATAAGCTAGATTAGTACATACTATGCCCATTTACCATGAATTTGAGATGAATTGTTTACTACTTTGAGCTTAATTTTTTACCAGCCTTCTCCTTAGTAAGTATTTGCAACGCTTTATACACGCCATTTTAAGTTGTGCTTGATTTATGCTTAGGTCTCCGTCAGTTAAAAAACTGCTTAAAAACACGATACAAGTAAAACGCATCCCAACGCCCAGCTAATTCACGAATTGAGTGCATGGCAAATGTCGGCACCCCAACATCTACCGTCTTCACACCAATTTCACTCGCTGTTATCGGTCCGGTGGTACTACCACAAGCCATGTCAGAACGCACTACAAATGTTTGCACAGGCACATCAGCTAGCTGGCAAAAATGTTTGAACAATGCACTGGTTTCACTATTGCTGGCATAACGTTGATTAGCGTTGACTTTAATAACCGGTCCATTATTCAGTAGCGGTCCGTGATTAGCATCGTGATTGTCGGCATAATTCGGGTGTATGCCATGGGCATTATCTGTTGATATCATGATGCTATTTGCTACCATACGAGAATATTTTTCATTACTGCCAGCTAATCGCTGCAATACAGATTTAAGGAAAGACCCCTGCGCACCTGCCGCCGAGATACTGCCAACTTCTTCATGATCGCTACACACTAACAAACTATTTTGCCTACGATCTTTGCTTACCAGCGCCATCAAGCCGGTATAACAGCTGAGTAGATTATCCAGTCGTGCACTGGCAATAAAATCATCATGTAAACCTATAACAGCGGGAGCCTGCACATCATAAAAATTTAATTCATAGCCCAGTATTTTTTCGACTTTACTCTGTGTTGTATTCAGATTTGCATTAACAATTTTTAATAATATTTTTTTGAAGCTGGGCTTCGCCCCAGCTTTTCGCTCCGGCAATTTCATCAGCACTGGCGGCAAATGATTTTGTTGGTTTATCGAGCGTTTTGTATTCGCTTCTCGATCAAGGTGAATAGCCAGACTGGGAATGATAGCAATGGCTTTTTCCAGATCAATCAATTGATGTTCAATATTTCCTTTTTCATTGAGATAACTCACCCGACCGGCCAATGACAAGTCACGATCAAACCACGGATTAAGTAGAGCACCACCATAAACCTCAACACCCAATTGCAAGTAATGGTTATTGACAATTTCCGGGTTGGGTTTAACTTTCAAACAGGGGCTGTCAGTATGCGCACCCACCATTCGCATACCCTTTTCAACTAGCGACTGCGTAAGCTGAAAAGCAATAATTGATGAATCATTGCGGGTAACGTAATAACGCTCGCCTTGCGTGGCATTCTCCACTAGCCATTTATCTGCTTCATTAAGTCGCTTAAAGCCGTTTTTCTCCAGTATTTCAATCATGGTTTCAACGGCATGAAATGGTGTCGGCGATTTTTTTATAAAATCAATTAAGCCGTTGATGAAATCTTCGTTATGCATATCTCTCCTCTACTTGTTACCTGGTATTTTTTATTCATCTAAAAATATTTAGCCGCAAAGGGCGCGAAAACCGCAAACAAAACAATATTTATAAATTTTCTGTAAATTTTGCATTATTAGAAGATTATTCTTTTTAGTGAATCTCTGATTAATTTAATTTATACGCAACTACTCAGCGAGTAGTAAAAATGATGGGTAACTCTTAGATCGATCCCTGAAAACCGTCAGATCAAGGTAAAAAATATGAGTTTGCATGTGCCACTATGCATATCATGGATCCATTTTTTAACGCAGATCTGACGGTTTTCAGGGGCTAAGGGCTTGTCAATAAATAACTTGATCATCTTGCTTGCCTATCCTTCCGTCTTCTACGTTGCTGAAATGGTTACATACAACGAGTATGCGCCCCTTTCAGCGCCTTGAATACGAAACGATATTCGGCGCAATACGATCAAGTTATTTATTGACAAGCCCTAACTGGGTAGTTACATTTATATAAGGTCTTTTGCTGATAACCCGTAACCACAGAATACAATCCAGTCAGTTGTTTATCTAAATCCATATCACCCGTATCCGCTATCATCGGACGTTTGTTTAAAGAGCGTAATTTTTCATTGCTAGCGATAATTATAATATTATTCTGACCAATTAGGCGTATAACTTTTGCGCTTAACTGTTGGTTGCCTCGTCCAAATATATGCCCCTGACCACCAATAACAGTTACTACCATTTTTGCATAATGCTGTTTAATCGTTTGTAAAATAGTTCTTTCATCAACATCGCTTGCTATCAGTTGCTGATTGTAAATGATATCAATGCCAAGCAGTGTATTTTCCAGTAACAACTGATTCATAATTTCTGCGGTTGTCGAACCAGAACCAATTAAATAAAAAGTATCCGACTCCATGCTTTCAATAATATCAGTCGCAATATCCTGTATCGCTACGTCGTGATGATTTAACCCTCCCTGTTTGTTTAATTGCATACGAACATCATCAACAGGTACCGATAAATAACCATAACATTGTGCCTTCACACGTCCTTCACGAAAAGCGTCTTCATCAAGATCCATTACCTGTGATTCATGCAATGACATTGGCTCACCAATAAGTAGCTTATTGATTAATTCTCCTGCATGTAGCGGGGTAACGGCATAAACTGCTGAGTGAATTTTTACCCCTGCTGGTATGCCTATCACCGGAATCGATGAGTTTAATTCACTACTCAGCACGTCCAGCACGTCGCGCGCAGTGCCATCACCACCGGCAAAAACAATTAAATCAACTTGCTGCTGGGCAAACAGACGAATGGCCTTTTTAGTATCCTCTGCCGTGGTCTGCTGATCGACTGTTTGTTTATCTGTTTCACGCAAAACCTCATAAGGTAAATTTAATTTACGCAGAATATTCTCACCCATTGAATCGGTTGCGGTAAAGATTGTAAAATCCTTGTCCGTACAAAGTTGCGACATGGCAATCCTTGCACGGGTTTGAGACTGTGGTTTTGCGCCCAGCGATAACGCTTTCATCACAACATCCTCGCCATCACTCCCTTTTAACGCAACCGCGCCACCAACACCGGCAAAAGGATTAACTACAAAACCTATTTTCATTTCAGCTGTCTCTTCTTCACTGCTGGATTTGAGTCATATTGGATAAGGCTAAAACTTGTTATAGGCTTGACGATAACATCCATGCTATCAACAGTGTAACTTCTCAACAGTCTCAGAACTATACTCTTCGCTCTCAAGAATACCCATTTATAGCACG
>CAZYCY010000057.1:0-10233 GCA_964646145.1 uncultured Thiotrichaceae bacterium | reverse complement strand
CGAAAATATGGCATATTTTGGACTCAAGATTCATCTTCACGTAAAGTAACACATGGATGTGTTGGTTACGAACCAAAGGACGGAGTTAATAGCGTTGCCCTTTAGAGAGAAAGAAGGGCTAAGAGCTGGCTGGGGCTTTGAATGCTGTAGTCTGCCTGCCATTCGTCAGTATTTTCCCATTGCCCAATGTAACCGTATTCAGCAATAACCGTTTTCATGCCAGCATTTTTGCCAGCTTCGATGTCACGTCGTGCATCACCGACATAGACGCATTCTTCGCTCTGGCTTTGGCTTAGTGTGCAGGCGAAATACATGGGTTCTGGGTGCGGTTTTCGGTTTTTGGTGGAGTCTGAGGAGACAATGCAGGCGGCACGTTGTGTTAAGTCTAGTGATGCCATTAATGGTTCAGTTAACCAACCGGGTTTGTTTGTTACCACACCCCATTTAATGTTATTTTGTTCAAGCTGTTGTAATAGCTCCTCCATTTCATCAAACAACTTAGAATGCACGGCAAGGTGGTTCTGGTAAATTTCCAGATAACGTGTTTTAAGCCGTGCCAGTGTCTGACCTTTTAGTGCATCACCAAAAGCTAGTGTAATCAGCGCAATGCTGCCGTTTGAGACCACTGGTCGAACCTGAGAATAAGGCAGTCGAGGGTGCTGTTCTTCATCGCAGAGTATGTCCAGTGCCATTGCCATATCGGGTGCGGTGTCAATCAAGGTACCATCAAGGTCGAATAATACGGTACTGATTTTTCTGCTTAGTTTCGGATTTTCCACAATGGGTTTATGCTCACGGTATTACCGATGCAGCTTTTGTTGGTTTGTAGTTGGTTTAGATGATTACAGGCAGGTTATTCGGGGCGGGTATAATGCACCATATAATTTACATCAACATTGCGCGACAGGCTAAATAAACCGGTAAAAGGATTATAGCTAATGCCTGTTAAATCCATCAGTTTAAGGCCGGCGGTGCGGGCCCATTCATCCAGCTCGGAAGGTTTGATGAATTTTGCGTAGTCGTGTGTGCCGCGAGGTAACATTTTCATTACATACTCAGCGCCGACAATAGCAAAAACATAGGATTTTGGATTACGGTTAATGGTCGAAAAATAAACCGAGCCACCGGGTTTGAGCAATTCAAAACAGGCACTAATGACAGAAGCCGGGTCGGGTACATGTTCCAGCATTTCCATGCAGGTGACGATGTCAAATGCAGCCGCTTCTTGTTCTGCCATTTCCTCAGCTGTGATTTGCCGATAATCAATATCAAGGTCACTTTCTATGGCATGTAGACGAGCCACCGATAACGGTGCTTTGCCCATATCAATGCCGGTTGTTTTTGCGCCGCATGCGGCCATGCTCTCGCTGAGAATGCCGCCTCCGCAACCAATATCAATCACCTTCTTATTATTTAACGGTGAAGCGCTGTTGATGAAGCTTAGGCGTAGTGGGTTCATTTCGTGCAGTGGCTTGAATTCACCCTCGATATCCCACCAATGTGAGGCAAGCTCTTCAAATTTTTTAATTTCTGCCGGATCAATATTTGCTGTGTTTGCCATGGTATTACTTCTGATTTTATGTAATGTATTACTTTTAATTTATCGTATAATAGTATGAATTTTACACTATAATGCTGCTAATCCTTAAACACTCCTGTTTCAGTTTTTTCTCATCAATAGTATTAAGCACGCGGTCTGTTAAAAGCTGCTTGCCCGCAATCCAGACATCACTGACGTGTTCGCGAGAACTGCAATATACCAGATGTGAAATGGGATCATAAACCGGAATAGTCTCTATTGTATCGAAATTTACCGCAACAATATCGGCAAATTTACCCGCTTCCAGCGAACCGGTGATATCGTTTATACCTAATGCAGCAGCACCATTGATGGTTGCCATTTGCAGTACCTGATCGGCAGTAATAGCGGTGGCATCCATGTTACTTATTTTTGCCAGCAAGGCGGCTGAGCGCATTTCACCAAACAAGTTTAAATCATTGTTGCTGGAACTGCTGTCAGTGCCAAGGGCGACATTAACACCTGCATCTAATAGTTGCTTCACCGGGCAGATTCCGCTGGCGAGTTTCATGTTTGATTCCGGGCAATGAATGACATGGCTACCAGTTGTTGCCAGCAGTTGTATTTCGTCATTTTGCAGCTGCGTCATATGCACCGCCTGTAGTGCCGGTGTCAGTAAACCCAGTGTGTTTAAGCGTGCCAGCGGGCGCAAGCCGTTATGTTTTTCTGCTTCACTGACCTCAAACGCGGTTTCGTGAAGATGCATATGAACGCCCAGTTCAAGCTCATTGGCAAGCACAGCTATGTGTTTTAAAGGTTCATCCGATACAGTATAAGGTGCATGAGGTGCAAACGCGGTTTTAATTAACTCATGCCCTTTATAGTGGTCGAAAACACTGAGACCTTTGGCGATATATTCTTCGCTGTTATTCGCCCATACAGTGGCAAAATCGATGAGTATCAGTCCAACCGAGGCACGCATACCAATATCTGCCGCCACTCGTGCGGCAACATCAGGGAAAAAATACATGTCGTTAAAGCAGGTAGTGCCACTGCGGATCATCTCTGCAATGGCCAGTTCAGTGCCGGTTTGCACAAAGCTTTCCTTGACATGTTTCTCTTCTGCCGGCCAGATATGATTTTGCAACCAGTCCATGAGCGATAAGTCATCTGCCAGACCGCGAAATAAGCTCATTGCAGCATGAGTATGGCTGTTTATTAGACCGGGAATTAGCGCATGCTGATGGTAGTCACGATTTACTCTTGCATTGTATTGGATTTTTGCCTGAGCAGTTGGCAAAATATCGATGATTTTTTTTTCATCAATGGCGATGCAATGTTGTTCAAGGTAGCGCTGCTTGTTGTCAACGGGAATAATCCAGCGAGCATGCAGCAGGGTGTCAATGTTTTTCATGCCGTGACCATACCTGCTGCAACAGTACAGTGCAACCTTATGTACTCCTCAGAAGGGATGGAGTAAGATCACAACAGTTTATTCTGGATTTGTAACTTTTCAATATAGCGCCCCGACATATTAAGAAGTTACACAAATTTGCTGTACGTTGTTGTTTTTTAGGTTAACCCTAGCCCCTGCAATGATTATGGGGAAAATCGATTCTTTTAAACTATTCCGTCGAACCTATGGGTACGACTGCATAAATCTGACCTATTTTGAATCTCAATCTTCATCTCCAGAATAAATAGAGATGCCCTAAAGTTTAACTGGTCAAGCTGAGTAGATTAATGCTATAAATCGCTCAGATAAAGTTAGGAGTATAAAAATGAAAAGATCAATGTATATAATCCATTCATTATTGATACTGTTTGGACTGTTGTTTTTGCTAACAGGCTGTGGTCAAACAGTAACTCGGGTTGATTCAGACACGGTTACTGACCTCAGTGGAAAATGGAATGATACGGATTCCCGCCTGGTGTCACAGGAAATGATTCAAGATGTACTTTCTCGCGGCTGGTTAACAAACTTTAATCGTGAGCATGGCAAAGCACCCGTAGTCATTGTTGGCACAGTACGCAATTTAAGCCACGAACATATTAATACGCGTACTTTTATTGCTGATATGCAACGCGAACTGATTAATTCAGGTGAAGTTGAATTTGTCGCTTCAGCAAAAGATCGTGAAGAAATTCGAGCTGAAGTTAGAGAGCAGGACTTACACGCAACAGAAGAAACCCGTAAAGCCATGGGGCAGGAAATCGGTGCTGATTTTATGTTGCAGGGTTCGATCAATACCATCATTGATGCCATTAGCGGTGAACAGGCGCGTTTTTACCAGATTGATTTAACCTTGATTCAATTAGGCACAAATCGAAAAGTCTGGGTGGGGCAAAAGAAAATCAAGAAAACAATCGAAAAAGCCGGGTTTCGCCTTTAAGGAAACTTTGATTAAGCCCATCGTTAGTTTATCTCTATGAGCAGTTAAAATAATTTAGCAAACTGGTCAAGCATGTGTAAATGGGAATGTTAATATTAAAACAAAGTGCTTGTTTACATAATAATCCTTTAAAATTGCATCTGCAGCTATGTGGCAAATTTATATTGATTTTGCTCTGCGCAGCTTTTTTACAATCATGTGCCAGTTACGCCAGTCATGCCACCTCCATGCGAGATGGCTTGTTGCAGGGCAAGCCACATTTATCACTTGCTATCGCAGAACAAAAAGATCACGACCAGGAGGAAGTGATTTCCTCCCTTGATAAAGGCATGCTACGTCGAGTTAATGATGACTTTTCTGGTAGCAACCAAATTTTTGAAGTCGCCAAACAGAAAATTTCACAGCTACATGCCATCAGCATCACCGAAAATATTGCCGCATTGACGATTAATGAAACCTTGCGCGAATATGAAGGCAGTCGTTATGAACAGTTGCTATTACATGCCTATATGGCGATGAATTACATCCAGTTAGGTCAGATTGATGGTGCCCGTGTTGAAATGTTGCAGGCCGACGTCAAAATGATGGAGTGGGGCGATGAGCCCGAAGAACATGCCTTTCTCCGTTACCTGGAAGGGATTATCTATGAAAGTCTGGGCGAGATGGATTCTGCACTCATCTCCTATCGTAAAGCCTATCTTGCCTACAAAGAAAAAGGTGGGCATCCGCAGCCATCGCTTAGCATCAAAAAAGACCTGTTGCGTTTGTTAGCGTGGCAAAATTTATGGAGTGAATACAAAGCGTATAAAAAAGAATTCAACCTGACGGGTTATAAACCGGTAAATGCCAGTAATAATCATGGTGAACTGGTGGTTGTTTTAAACAATGGACTGGCTCCAATTAGAACTGAAGCATCAATCTATATTTTTTCCAGCGAAGTACAGCAAAATTTACGGGTAGCATTTCCCGTCTATAGCCAACCTGCAAAACGCCTGTCTGCACCACGCATTCATGTCAATCAAAACAATTACCCAATGGAAACAGTGGAAGATATTGATGCACTGGCAAGGCATTCTTTAGCACAGGCAATGCCAGGAATTATGCTGCGAGCGATGGCGCGTGCTGTTATTAAATACAATACCCAGCATGTCGCCCAGCAGAGTAGTGAGCTTGCCGGGCTTTTAATGATGATAACGAATATGGTCACAGAAAGAGCGGACACTCGAAGCTGGACAACTTTGCCACAGGAAATTAAATTAAAGCGGATATTGTTGCCCGTGGGTGAGCATGCGGTGCAGATAAAAATGCACAATGCTGCCGGTCAAATTATTGATGTGCTTGATGAAAAAGTGATCATTCAATCTGGACAGATTGATTTTTTGATCAAGCATTGGGTTGCACCCATTGTAAAAGAGAGCAAGCCATAGGGCACCTCTAAAAATAGAAGTGTGATTTAGGGAATGCAGAAAACAGTGCATTTTTTACCCGAAAAGGAGGAGAATAGTGAACTATTTAACGATTATCCAGGAGTGAAAAACTGCTGTTTTATGCGTCTCCATCCTTTGGTTCGTAAACGCCACATCCGTGTGGCACTACTCATAAATCGTGCTTCTATTTTTAGAGGTGCCCTATATACTCAGGAAAAAAATTAATGAGCAAGGACTCTATCTAGAATTAATATGAAAACACTTATTCAATTTACAATATTAATCAGTTTTTTGTTGCTTAGTGCATGCATGCAATCAACCGCCAATTTGAATACCAGCACTATGCCAGAGTGGGTGCGTGGCGAACCTGATATGTATCCTATGTTCAGTTATTTGTCAGCAACCGGTTCAGCGTCAAAAGCAGAGCAGGCCAAAGCCCGTGCGTTATCGAATCTGGCTAAAATATTTGAAGTACAGATCAGAGAAGTTTCTACCACCTTACAGGATATACAGACTCATAAAAAAGATGGCATTGAAACCGTAGAAAAAAGTGCAAGAATAGCCAGTAGGGTAAACTTAAAAACCGACAAAATGATACAGGGCGCACGCATTGCCGAACAATGGCAAAGTAGCAGCGACCTCACTTATCATGCTTTAGCCATATTAGATCGTCACCAGGCAGGTAATAATATTCGAGGAGAGATGAGTCGGCTGGATGAAGAAACACAATTTGCCTTAACTCAGCATGCAAATCGTGATGATGCATTTCTAAAAATCTCTGATTTACATAAAGCCTATTCACTGCAACAAAATTGGCAAACCTTACAACAAACACTAAAAATCATCGATGTAAAAGGAAAGGGTGCAACAGCGAATTGGAGCCTGGCGGCACTGAGCGAGCAGTTGCAACAGGCGCTAAGATCGCTGCCGTTAAAAACAGTAATAAAAACGGATGATATTGGTGGTTTGCATGCCATACTGCAGGGTGCCGTTGCCGAATCCGGCTTTAATGCCAGCTCTCGTGCAGTTAATAATAGTGCTAGCTCACCGTATCAGTTAGCCGCTAGTCTTGAGTCACAGCAGCCAATAATAAAGGGCAACTGGCACTGGTTACGGGCAACGCTAAAAATCAAGCTGATAGCACAGGACGGTGTAAGCGTAATAGGTTATCAGTCATGGCCACTAAAAGTATCAGCCAGTAATGATTCACAATTACAGCCACGGTTACTTAAGGCTGTCGATAAAAAATTAAAGCAAGAACTACTAAATAGTGTACTTGATTTCGCCACATAAACGTTTATGACCTTGAGTCAGGATGTTGTCAATACTACACCTCTACAGCGGTTCAGTATCCGTGTTTAATGCGGCGGGGCTGTTGTAGCAAGCATTTATATTGTAAAATCATATGCATACAGCATGCAATCTGGCTTATTAAGAAATTTAAGCGGTATAGGGGTGAGTATTTATGGCGCACCTCAAAATCAGGTATCGCATAGATTTTTTGCGCGCTAGTGGTGGAACAGAAAATTATTTTGTTGGTCTCAAGTACACACTGATTTCTTACTTGTGTTGTGCGGTTCGGTTAGATTTTTTAGCATTTGTTAGTATAAGCTTTGCTGGGTAGCGGCATCCGAGCGCGTGCGGATGTGTTTATAAGGTGTTACAGCTTGCAGCTCGCCATTCTGTTCCAGATAGTATAAATGTTTCTCCTGTTCAGCCACAGCAAGGGTTTTACCAGAAAGCGCATTAAGATAACGGGACAGTATGATTAAATATTTAGAAATATTAAAGAGTTTGTTTTACACCGAAGGTGAGGCATGAGTAATTATATTTATATTATGGGTGGTTTTCCCGTTATTAATAATACTGGAGATGAGAACTGGGATCATGACGCTGACTATGATGCTAGCAGTGGGCTTGCAGTAGAAGAAGACAAACCCAAGTTAAAAGCACCAAAACAATATAAAGTTATCGTGAATAATGACGATTATACTCCTATGGAGTTTGTTGTTCAGGTGTTGATGATGTACTTTTCAATGGATGATGCAAAAGCAACACGAGTTATGATGTCAGTGCATTCTAAAGGTAAAGGTATTTGTGGTGTTTTTAGCCATGAAATTGCTGAAACAAAAGTGGATCAGGTAAATGAATATTCACGAATAAATCAGCACCCTTTAATGTGCAGCATGGAAGAAGTCTGATATTGAGAATTATGAATTGAGAGTTACGTGTTACTTGAATTGTAGTGGTTTACAAAACGGTTATAAAAAGCGATGCAGCCTTAATAAGGCAAAGGCAAGCAAAAACCACTTTAATTTTCAATTCTTAATAGTAAATATAGTAACTTCTCAATAAGTCGGGGCGGCTGTATAAATAGAGCCGCCCCGACTTATTGAGAAGTTACCAAATATAAAGGTAATACCATGTTAAGTAAAGAACTTGAAACATCATTAAATACAGCATTCAACAATGCCAGAGAGAAAAGGCATGAATACATCACTGTCGAACATTTATTGCTCTCGCTGTTGGACAATAACAGTGCCAGCATTGTACTGCAGGCCTGTGGTGCAGATTTGAATTTGCTTGGTATTGAGCTAAAAGAATACCTTGGCAATAACACCCCTATTTTTGGCGATAACATTAGTGACATCAAAGGTGGTGAAGTACAACCCACACTAGGTTTTCAACGAGTACTGCAACGTGCAGTTTTTCATGTGCAGTCTTCCGGCAGAAAAGAAGTGGTTGGTGCCAATGTTCTGGTTGCGATGTTTGGCGAGCAGGAGTCGCAGGCAGTTTATTTATTGAGTCAGCAAAATATTAATCGCCTGGATGTGGTTAACTATATTTCTCATGGCATTACCAAAGTGTCAAACGAAACCGAGAAGCTGGAAGATCATTCTGATCAGGTCACTACGCAAGATGCCGAGTCACAGCCACTGGAAAATTACACCACTAATTTAAATCTACGTGCCATGCAAGGTCTGATTGACCCACTGATTGGTCGTGACAGTGAAGTCGAAAGAACCGTGCAGATTTTATGCCGCCGCCGTAAAAACAACCCCTTGCTGGTGGGTGAAGCGGGTGTTGGCAAAACCGCATTGGCTGAAGGGCTGGCAAAACGTATTGTCGATAAAGAGGTACCAGAGGTGTTGTTAGACAGCACTATCTTTTCACTGGATTTAGGTTCGCTGGTTGCGGGTACCAAGTACCGTGGTGATTTTGAAAAACGCTTAAAAGGGGTTTTAAAACAGTTGAACCAACGTCCGGGGGCTATTTTATTTATTGATGAAATTCACACCATCATAGGAGCCGGCTCTGCCTCTGGCGGGGTGATGGATGCTTCTAACCTGATTAAACCGATGCTATCAAATGGCGAGCTTAAATGCATTGGTTCGACGACTTATGCTGAATTTAGAAGTGTTTTTGAAAAAGATCACGCATTGGCGCGCCGTTTTCAGAAAATTGATATCGAAGAACCCAGCGTTGATGAAACCGTTGATATTCTAAAAGGCCTGAAAACACGATTTGAAGAACACCATGATGTGAAATACAGCAACAATGCGTTACGCGCAGCGGTTGAGCTTTCGCAGCGTTATATTATGGACCGGTTTCTGCCCGACAAAGCCATTGATATTATTGATGAGGCCGGTGCCAGCAGGCAGATACAATCGCAATCTGGCAAGCCAAACAAAAAATCAATTAATGTGCATGATATTGAAAACATCGTTGCCAAAATTGTTCGTATTCCAGCGAAAACAGTCAGCACCTCTGATACTGATGCGCTGAAAAATCTTGAACGTGATCTGAAAATGGTGGTATTTGGTCAGGATAATGCAATAAGTACCTTGACCACAGCAATTCGCATGTCACGCTCTGGTCTGGGTGATCCGGAAAAGCCAATTGGCTCTTTTTTGTTTACCGGTCCGACCGGTGTTGGTAAAACCGAAGCCAGTAAACAACTGGCCAGTATTATGGGCGTAGAGCTGGTGCGTTTTGACATGTCTGAATACATGGAACGCCACACCGTATCGCGTTTAATTGGCGCGCCTCCGGGTTATGTTGGTTTTGATGATGGTGGTTTGCTTACTGAAGCGGTCAATAAAAAACCGCATTGTGTGTTATTACTTGATGAAATTGAAAAAGCCCATCCCGAAGTATTTAACATTTTATTGCAGGTGATGGATCACGGAACATTGACTGACAGCAATGGCCGCAAAACCGATTTTAGAAATGTTATTTTAATTATGACCAGTAATGCTGGCGCGCAATTAATGTCACGTCGTTCAATGGGTTTTACCGAGCAGCAGAACGAACTGGATGGCATGGAAGAAATCAAGAAAATGTTCACCCCTGAATTTAGAAATCGACTGGACTCTATCGTTAATTTTGGCACACTGGATGCGAATACACTATCAAATGTGGTTGATAAATTTCTGGTGGCATTTGAATTACAGCTAAATGAGAAGAAAGTTACCTTAACAGTCGATAAAGACGCACGTATTTGGCTGGCTGAAAAGGGCTATGACCCAAAAATGGGGGCGCGACCGATGGCGCGAGTTATACAGGAGCACCTTAAAAAACCACTGGCGAATGAACTGTTATTCGGTGATTTAACCCGAGGTGGTCATGTTAATGTAACCGTAAACAATGATAATGAAATTGCAGTAGAGGTAGTTTCAGAAACAGCCAAGGCATGAACCGACAGCATGGGGTATTCTTGAGTGTGGAGGGTGTGACCTAAATCCTGCAAGTGTTCGCACACATATAGCGCCCCGACTTATTGAGTACTTACAAAAATTTTATAATTGATTCAACAACCATTTCTTCGCCACTGCCAGGGCCTGCGGAATGGCGGCAGGATTTGAGCCACCCGCCTGTGCCATATCCGGACGAC
>CAZYCY010000056.1:0-10268 GCA_964646145.1 uncultured Thiotrichaceae bacterium | reverse complement strand
GGAGCAAAAAGGCAAGTTAAGTTTCGTAAGTTATTTGATCCTGAGTCCTTAGTATAGCAAAAGTTTACCCGCAAAAAACAAGCCAGAGTACACCAGCATGGCTACAAACAAATACAAACGGTGTAAATACGGTGTAAAAACAAAAACAGCCATTTTTTATGACTAACATTAGCGGCGCATTTATCGTATAACTAATTGAAATATAACGCTTTTAAAATGGTGGGCCTGAAAGGACTTGAACCTTTGACCGTCCGATTATGAGTCGGATGCTCTAACCAGCTGAGCTACAGGCCCGTATTGTGATGGCGAGGGCAAAACGAAATCGCCGATGGGAAAGCGGGCATATTTTATAGTGCTTTGCTTGCTGTGTCAGTATTAATCTTCGTCATCACCGAGAAAACTGCGCAGGTTTTCTGCACGGCTTGGATGGCGAAGCTTGCGTAATGCTTTGGCTTCGATCTGGCGTATGCGTTCACGGGTTACGTCAAACTGTTTGCCGACCTCTTCCAGGGTGTGGTCGGTGTTCATGTCGATGCCAAAACGCATGCACAGCACTTTTGCTTCGCGAGCGGTTAATGTGGTGAGGATGTTGCGGGTTGATTCGCGTAAGGACTCACCGGTGGCGGAATCCATGGGCGCCATGATGTTGATGTCTTCGATAAAGTCGCCAAGATGTGAGTCTTCGTCATCGCCAATTGGGGTTTCCATAGAGATGGGTTCTTTGGCGATTTTTAGCACTTTTCGTACTTTATCTTCTGGCATTTCCATTTTTTCTGCCAGTTCTTCTGGTGTTGGTTCGCGACCCATTTCCTGTAGCATCTGGCGAAAGATGCGGTTGAGTTTGTTGATGGTTTCAATCATGTGAACAGGGATACGAATGGTGCGTGCCTGGTCAGCAATGGAGCGGGTAATTGCCTGGCGAATCCACCATGTAGCGTAGGTAGAAAACTTGTAACCACGGCGGTATTCGAATTTGTCGACGGCTTTCATCAGACCAATGTTGCCTTCTTGAATTAAGTCCAGGAACTGCAAGCCACGATTGGTGTATTTTTTTGCGATGGAGATAACCAGGCGTAGGTTGGCTTCCACCATTTCTTTTTTGGCGCGGCGAGCTTTGGCTTCACCAATCGACATTTTTCGGTTGATTTCTTTGATGTCTGAAATGGTTAGACCGAATTCTTTTTCGATTACCGCCAGTTTTTGCTGAGTGATTTTGATTTCAGGTGCCAGCTTTTTTAGTTTTTCTGAGTATTCGTGACCTTTGCAGTATTTATCCACCCATTTGGTATTGATTTCATTTTGCGGGAAGGTGGTAATCATTACCTTGCGAGGCATGTGCGCCTGGTTGACGGCAAGGCTAAGGATGTGTCTTTCAAGCTGGCGCACGCGGTTAATCGTACCGTGAAGACCTATGGTTAGATGGTTGACCAGCGTTGGTGTGTATTTGAATTCCAGAAAAGCGCTCGCCATGGTAGTGCGGGCTTTACTGATTTCTTTAGCAGTGCTGCCTTTTTTCTCTATGGTGTTTTGGCAGCGAGTATGTGCGCGTTTGATTTTGGCGAAGATTTTTTTTACTTTGTTGATATCCGGACCGGTATTGGTAGTTTCTTCTTTAATAACAGGTTTGCCAGCTGCCGCCATTTCGGCTTCTTTTGCGGCTCTAAGCAGTGCTTCTTCAGCGAGTCGGTCTAGTTCCTCATCGCTTTTGTGGAAGTCGACCATTAGCTCGTTAAGGCGTTTTTCACCAGCCTGAACCCGTTCCCACATATCAATGGTTTTACTGACGGTTTTTGGGTTGGTTGCCAGTGCCTGTAGTACCTGTTTCAAGCCTTCTTCAATGCGTTTGGCGATTTCAATTTCGCCTTCGCGGGTTAGCAGTTCAACGCTACCCATTTCACGCATGTACATGCGTACCGGGTCAGTAGTGCGACCAAGTTCGGTTTCGATTGATGCCAGTGCGGCAACAGCTTCTTCGGTGGTTTCATCATCTGCCTCGCTGACGGAGGCGTCGGTTAATACCAGCGATTCGGCATCAGGTGCGGTTTCTACTACTCTGATGCCCATATCATTAATGGTGTTGATGATGTCTTCAATTTGGGTGGGGTCAACAATTCCTTCGGGCAAATGGTCGTTGACCTCAGCGTAAGTGAGATAGCCTTGCTCTTTTCCTTTAGCGATTAGTGTTTTAAGACGTGATTGTTTGTCTTGTTCCTGGATTGGAGATGCCATAGAATTGCCCATAAAAATATATGCTCAAAATAAGTTTGTGTTAAGGTGGTTTCGCCCTTGTAATGCGACCCTGTATGTTATGACCGTGTGGAGTGCGGTAAATTGTAAATTACAGTGTAAATACTAGATCGACTATTCCTGAAGGTAATCCGCCATGTTAACAGTGTATGGTGATAATTTCAATGATTTCAATGCTTAAATAGGTTTGATAGGCTTTGGAGTTGGCATGATTTTCTCCGAATTGTGCGCAGTCCTGCCTGTGCTGTATGGAAAATATAATTAGTGTGGCGTCTGCTTGCAATCAGTTTCCATGAGTTAGATCTGCCGGTGTCGATTTATCAAAATCTTAACAAATGAGAGAGTAATCAAATGGTATCACTTGAAACCCCTGTGTGTGAATTTGATAAGCCAGTTGAGAATTTTTCTTTGCCTGGTGTTGATGGAAAAATATGGACACCAGAAACGGCGCGCGGCGAAAAAGGGTTGTTGGTGATGTTTATCTGTAATCACTGCCCTTATGTGCAGTCGATACGTGAACGCATTGTGCGCGATGCCAGAGAGTTAATGGAATATGGCGTGAACACCGTTGCCATTATGTCGAATGACCCTACAGACTATGAAGAGGACTCATTCGATAATATGAAAAAAATTGCCCTGGATTTTAATTTCCCCTTCCCTTACTTGCTGGACGAAACGCAGCAGGTGGCAAAAGCCTATGGTGCGGTGTGCACCCCGGATTTTTTTGGCTTTAACGATAAAATGCAATTGCAGTATCGTGGGCGTTTGGATGAAAGTCACAAAGAAACCGCTGCCGCAGACGTCAAGCGAGATTTGTTTGATGCCATGAAACAGGTTGCGCAAACTGGTCGGGGGCCTGAGCAACAAATACCGAGTATGGGCTGCTCTATTAAGTGGAAAAAAGCAGTGAGTGGTTAAGCCTGAATCCGTACCTTCATGATGGCTCATAGCGCAAGCTATTGTTTATTCTCCCTGAAGATGCGGGTTCAGGTTAAAAGCAATGAAAATAATTAATGTTTTTGTTTTTCGCTATTAACTATTCACTGCTTTTCTAGCTTGCTCATTGTGTCAAATTAAGCGAGAATGTGCGCCTTTCAATGCGCTTAAGCTTGTTGCTTTGATGTGTTTTCATGCTATTTTAGCCATTGATTTCAATAAGATTTTTGTCGCTTCTCAGGTGCTTTGGTTGACCTGCTGTGGTGGCTTTTTCAATTACAAAAACTTAATCGGAGAGCACTATGCCTTCACGTAGAGACTTAGCAAATGCCGTTCGTGCCTTGAGTATGGATGCCGTTCAACAGGCAAATTCCGGTCACCCCGGTGCGCCAATGGGTATGGCGGATATCGCAGAGGTGCTGTGGAATGATAATTTAAAGCACAATCCCGCAAACCCAAAGTGGACCGATCGCGACCGTTTTGTACTTTCTAATGGCCATGGTTCAATGTTGATTTATTCATTGCTGCATTTAAGCGGTTATGATTTAAGCATTGACGATCTAAAGAGCTTCCGTCAGTTACATTCTAAAACGCCGGGTCATCCTGAGTACGGTTACGCGCCGGGTGTTGAAACCACGACCGGTCCATTGGGTCAGGGTATTAGCAATGCAGTGGGTATGGCCATTGCTGAGCGTGCGTTAGCAGCTGAATTTAACCAGGGTGGTCATGCCATTGTTGATCACCATACCTATGTGTTCCTGGGTGACGGTTGTTTAATGGAAGGTATTTCTCACGAAGCCTGTTCACTGGCTGGTACCTTAGGTTTGGGTAAACTGGTTGCGTTCTGGGATGATAACGGTATTTCTATTGATGGTCATGTTGAAGGCTGGTTTACCGACGATACACCGAAACGTTTTGAAGCTTATGGCTGGCATGTTATTGCCGATGTTGATGGTCATGACCCCGAAGCTCTTGCTAAAGCACTGGAATTTGCCAGAGCAATGACGGACAAGCCAACCATGATTTGTTGTAAAACCACCATCGGTTTCGGTTCGCCTAATAAAGCGGGCAGTCATGCTTGTCATGGTGCGCCACTGGGGCAGGAAGAAATCAACATGACCAAAGCGGCTTTAGGCTGGGATCACGAAGCGTTCGACGTACCTGCTGATATCTATGCTGGCTGGGATGGTAAAGACAAAGGTGCTGCTGCAGAAGCGGCATGGAATGAAAAATTTGCTGCCTATAAAGCGGCGCACCCTGAACTGGCTGCTGAGTATGAACGTCGCATGGCGGGTGAACTGCCAGCGGACTGGGCAGATAAGTCTGCTGCCTATATTGCCCAGTGTAATGAAAAAGGTGAATCAAAGGCAACCCGTCAGGCATCATTGGCATCAATTGAAGCCTATGCGGCAGTATTACCGGAAATCTTCGGTGGTTCTGCTGACCTGGGTTGCTCTAACCTGACGGAATGGTCTGGTTATAAACCCATGCGTGCGGATACCCCGGCAAGCAACTACATTAACTATGGTGTGCGTGAGTTTGCCATGTCGGCCATTATGAATGGCGTTGCCCTGCACGGCGGTTTCATACCATTTGGCGCAACATTCTTAATGTTCTCAGAGTATGCACGTAATGCACTGCGCATGTCGGCATTGATGAAGATTCAAAGTATTTTTGTGTACACGCATGACTCCATCGGTCTGGGCGAAGATGGCCCCACGCATCAGGCAGTAGAACAAATTCCGACACTGCGCATGATTCCAAACATGAATGTATGGCGCCCGTGTGACACGGTAGAAAGTGCAGTGTGCTGGCAGCAGGCAGTTGAGCGCAAAGACGGCCCGTCTACATTGATCTTCTCACGTCAGGGTTTGCCGCATCAAACTCGCAGTGATGAGCAAATTGCTAATATCGCTAAGGGTGCTTATGTACTGAAAGACTGTGACGGCACGCCAGACGTTATTATTATCGCAACCGGTTCAGAAGTAGGGCTGGCAGTTGGCGCGGCTGAACAAATCACTGATAAGAAAGTTCGTGTGGTTTCTATGCCTTCTACCAATGTATTTGATGCGCAGAATGACGCTTACAAAGAATCTGTACTACCGGCTGCGATTACTGCTCGTGTTGCAGTGGAAGCAGCGGTGACGGATGGTTGGTACAAATATGTCGGCACTGGCGCGGTAGTTGGTATAGACCGTTTTGGCGAATCTGCACCGGCGGATCAGTTGTTTGAATATTTTGGCTTTACCGTTGATAAGGTGGTTGAAGCAGTAAACAGCGTGGCGTAAGAAAAGATACAAATATCAGTCCGCGAAGAACGCGAAAAAAGCAAAATAAAATATTTATTTGCATGTTTTGCGGAGCAGTGGAACATGGAAGTACCGTTTACGAACCAAAGGATGGACTAACATTACGTTTTATTTTTTATTAATTAGGATTGGAGATATTATTATGACTATAAAAGTCGGTATTAATGGTTTTGGCCGTATTGGACGCATGGCTTTTCGTGCAATTGCTAAAGACTTCCCAGAAATTGAAGTTGTCGGTATTAACGATTTACTGGATGCGGATTATTTAGCATACATGCTGAAATACGATTCAGTACACGGTAACTTTGACGGTGATATCGCTGTTGAAGGCGGCAACCTGATTGTTAACGGTAAAACTATCCGTTTGACTGCAGAGCGTAATCCTGCAGATCTTAAATGGGGCAACATCAACGCTGACTTGATTATTGAGTGTACCGGTTTCTTCCTGACTGAAGAAAGCTGTCAGGCACACATCGATGCAGGTGCTAAGAAGGTTGTTCAATCTGCACCTTCTAAAGATGGTACACCCATGTTCGTATACGGTGTTAACCACAATGAATACGCTGGTCAGGCAATCGTTTCAGCAGCATCTTGCACCACTAACTGTTTAGCACCTGTAGCCAAAGTTATTAATGACAAGTGGGGCATCAAACGTGGTTTGATGACCACTGTTCATGCTGCCACAGCAACACAAAAAACAGTTGACGGTCCTTCTATGAAAGACTGGCGCGGTGGTCGTGGTATTTTGGAAAACATCATTCCATCTTCTACCGGTGCGGCTAAAGCAGTTGGCGTGGTGCTTCCTGAGCTTAACGGCAAACTGACTGGCATGGCTTTCCGCGTACCGACTTCAGATGTATCTGTTGTTGATTTAACCATCGAGCTGGAAAAAGAAGCAACATACGAAGAAATTTGTGCTGAATTAAAAGCCGCTTCAGAATCTGGCGACATGAGCAAGACGTTGGGCTACACTGATGAGAAAGTGGTTTCAACTGATTTCCGTGGTTGTGGTTTGTCTTCTATCTTTGATTCAGAAGCAGGTATTGCGCTTGACAGTACTTTTGTGAAGCTGGTTTCATGGTATGACAACGAATACGGTTATACCTGTAATATGCTCCGCCTCGTTGAGTACGTCTCCAAGTAAAGATCTTTTGTCCCCTGGCGGCGTTGCCCTGAAAATTTTGAATACTCACGTACTGATGTACGCTCCGTTTCAAAATTTTCAGGCGCCTTGCCAGAGAACAAAACCTCTTCACTTGTGAAGGATCTTTTGTCCGATAGCGGCGTTGCGGCTCAAATTTAAAAATACTCACGTACCCATGTTTGATTTTTATTGGTACGCTCCGTTTTTAAATTCGAACCGCGCCTTGCTCGCGAACAAAATCTCCTCATTTATACAGTGATGCAGATAAAACGCAGCCCGATTATGTGTGAACTGGTGTTTTTATAAAAAATTAAGATTTAGTTTTTTTGCGGAAAAATAAGCTTACATTTTTTGCTAAAAGTATTGTTTGTTAAGTGGTCATAATTATTTAACAAACTGTATTTAGAATATTTAAAATTTTGGAGTTTTAGTCATGGCCTTTATCAAGCTGACAGATTTGGATTTATCCGGTAAGCGCGTTTTAATTCGTGCCGACCTTAACGTGCCAGTAAAAGATGGCAAGGTAACTTCTGATGCGCGTATAACCGCATCCATGCCAACCGTAGAGCATTGCATGAAAGCTGGTGCCATGGTGATGGTGATGTCTCATCGTGGTCGCCCTGAAGAAGGCAAGGAGGATGATGAAAACTCGATGCAGCCTATTGCCGAGGTGATGTCTGCCAAATTAGGAACAGATGTACGCCTGGTTAAAGACTATCTGGATAATGCGCCTACAGTTGCTGCTGGTGAATGTGTATTGCTGGAAAATGTTCGTTTTAATGCGGGTGAGAGCAAAGACGATGAAACCTTATCTAAAAAGTATGCCGCTTTATGTGATGTATTCGTGATGGATGCGTTTGGTACTGCGCATCGTGCGCAGGCTTCAACCCATGGCGCAGGTAAATTTGCAGATGTGGCTTGTGCTGGTATATTGCTTTCTGGTGAGCTGGATAGCCTGGCAAAAGCACTGGCAAAGCCAGCGCGCCCGATGGTCGCCATTGTTGGCGGTTCAAAAGTTTCAACCAAATTAACAGTGCTTGAAGCATTGTCTGAAAAAGTGGATCAATTAGTTGTGGGCGGTGGTATTGCCAATACATTTTTGGCAGCAGTAGGACATAATGTCGGCAAGTCATTATATGAAGCTGATCTGGTTGATACCGCTAAAGCGTTGATCGAAAAAATGGAGAAAAGAGGTGCCAGCATACCGATTGCTAGCGATGTGGTTTGTGCAAAAGAGTTTGCTGAAGATGCGACGGCGACATTAAAGGATGCAGCTGATGTGCAGGATGATGACATGATTTTTGATATTGGTCCTGACTCGGCAAAAGTGTTGGCAGAAATTATTAAAAATGCAGGCACCATTATCTGGAACGGTCCTGTTGGCGTATTTGAATTTGACCAATTCGGTGAAGGAACTAAAACTGTTTCAATGGCCATTGCCAACTCACCCGGTTTCAGTCTGGCTGGTGGTGGCGATACTATCGCAGCCATTCAGAAATATGGTATTTACGATAAAGTCACATACATTTCAACAGCCGGTGGCGCCTTCCTGGAGTACTTAGAAGGTAAAACATTACCGGCAGTTGCCATGCTTGAGGCTGCGGCGACTGCGCAGCAATGAAAAACGAAAAATGAAAAATGAAAAATTCAGTTGCTATAAATCTACACGACCAGTAGCTTATCAGAATGTGGTGGTTTTTTCTCGTCGCCATCAATTAGCTTCAGTAGGCTACTGGCGGTCTGGTTACAATGAATATTTTTCACTTTTCATTTTTCATTTATGTCCATGGATGGACGGTATTTCGCAAAGAACCAGGAAGGCGGTGCGATTTTCATTTTTAGCCAAAGGTTAAACAGTGCGCAGGACAAAGATTGTTGCGACCTTGGGACCCGGTTCCAGTTCATCAGAAGTTATATTTGAGATGATACAGGCGGGTGTTGATGTATTTCGTTTAAATTTCTCGCATGGCTCGCATGAAGAGCAACGGCATCGTGTAAAGCTGATTCGTGAATGCAGTGAGAAAAGCGGGCGTATTGTTGGGATTCTGGCTGACTTGCAAGGTCCGAAGATACGTACCTATAAATTTAAGGATGGACAGGTTCAGCTAATTCGAGGCGAAACTTTCATCCTTGATGCCAGTTTGGGCAAAGAAGAAGGTACTCAGGAACGTGTTGGATTGGCCTATAAAGGTCTACCTAAAGATGTTAAAGCCGGTGATGTTCTATTGTTGGACGATGGTCGTGTAGAGCTTGAGGTAAGCGAAGTAGCGGGTGATGAGGTTCGATGTACCGTAATCTATACCTCGGTTTTATCCAATAATAAGGGTATCAATCTAAAAGGCGGTGGTTTGTCAGCGCCCGCACTGACTGAAAAAGATAAAGAAGATTTAAAAGCGGCAGTTGACATGGAAGTGGATTACATGGCGCTGTCTTTTGCTAGAAAGGCAGAAGACGTGATTCAGTGTCGTGAGCTGGTAAGAGCAGCAGGCAGTGATGCCAGTATCGTGACAAAAGTGGAACGTGCTGAAGCAATAGAAAATATTGACGAGATAATAGAAGCGTCTGATGTGATTATGGTTGCGCGAGGTGATCTGGGTGTGGAAATGGGCGATGCCGAATTGCCAGCACTTCAGAAAAGCCTGATTAAAAAAGCCAGAAGCATGAACAAGGTAGTGATTACAGCAACGCAAATGATGGAATCGATGATTAATAGCCCGATTCCAACTCGTGCAGAAGTCTTTGATGTCGCTAATTCAGTGCTCGACGGCACCGATGCGGTGATGCTGTCTGGCGAAACCGCAGTGGGTAAATACCCGGCTAAAACTGTGACAGCAATGGGAAGAATTTGTGAACATGCTGAACAGCAGCGCGAAGCCATGGTCTCAGATCATCGTCTTGACCTGGTATTCGGTCGGGTGGATGAAGCCATTGCAATGGCTACAATGTACACCGCTAACCACCTTAAGATGAATGCTATTGCTTCGCTTACTGAGTCAGGTGCAACGGTGCTGTGGATGTCACGTATTAGTTCGGGCATTCCAATTTATGCGATCACACCACGGCGCGATACATTGCGCAAGGTAACGCTGTATCGGGGTGTTTATCCTGTGCGCGCCGATTTTGATAATTTCACACCGCAAAATGTAACTCAAGGTGTGATGGATTTATTAAAGAGTAAAGATATTGTGAATAACGGTGACCGCATCGTGATAACCCGTGGTGATTTGTTGGGCAACCAGGGTGGTAGCAACATAATGAAGATAGTTAGCGTGCAATAGTTTTTAGAATGGCGCTGAATACAGAGCTCTTATACAGAGCTGGTTGGTGTAGTAGTATAAAAGCGCCTTTTTAAACGCACACATAGTTCCTTAGGACTCAGGATTAAATAAGATGCGGAACTTAACGCCGAATTTTTGTTTCAGATTGGATGATCTCAAAAGGCGCATAGTTGCGCTACGCAACGATTTGAGATCATTCAAGCTGGAGCAAAAAGGCAAGTTAAGTTTCGTAAGTTATTTGATCCTGAGTCCTTAGGTAAAAGTATTCTGTTTTTACTAAACTGAAGTTATTTTTTTTAATATTTGACGGAGATTGTAATGATTGAAAAACAAGATGAGCTGAGAGAAACCGCT
>CAZYCY010000055.1:0-10332 GCA_964646145.1 uncultured Thiotrichaceae bacterium | reverse complement strand
AGAAGAAACATGAAATAACTGTTTAATGATTTACTAATATTTAGATTACAGGCAGGGGCGAAAATGTGCATAATTAGCACATGCTGAAAACATTTTATAAACCACTGCTTATTTTATTGCTACTGGCATTTAGCAGTAGTCAGATAACACAGGCTCAAACCAGGATGTATAAACATGATGGCAATATGCCGTTTGTACAGATGATGTTGAGCATGATGGTGGCGATGGGACTTATAGAACGCTTTCCTGCCAATGCAAGGCACGGTAACTTTGCGTGGTCTGGCTTATCTGATCCGTATACGCGTGCACTGACAATACAGGGCTTACCGCCTGGCGCGAATAATCACGGCTTTGTGAATAATCCTTTTGTACGTTCACCCTGGCTGCAATCACCCTGGACTTCATCCGCTATGGATAATGCAAACGTGAATAGCGCAAGTCCTATCTGGGGTACACCAAGCTGGGGTGTGTTGCCAATGGACAAGTATTCGGTAAATAATTATGACCCTTATGGATCATCAATATGGTCTGAATCTGATCTGGATGGCTGGGTGAATGAGCCCTGGGAAACCTCGCAATGGAACCCGGATGCAGTGCTGAGGGAGAGTATGCCAGTACAAGCTGCACCGCCTGAGGTGGCTCAAACGCACGTGCCTGTGGCGACAAATTTTAGCGATAACATGTCAGCTGAGGAAAGGCATAACGAGCCGCAGGTCAGGAGACAGCAAAGCTCGGATCGGCAGCCTGGTAAGTCGCCTTCGCCACTGTCAAAACTGATGCAAGCAGATAGCTCGCTGAGGCAATTGCCAGCGCAGCAGATGCGACCACCTGCTCGTGAGTTAGTGCCAGTAGTGGCAATGCAGAAAAGTGTAGCTCAGCAAAGAGCAGCTATGCAGAATGCTGGACAAAAGCTTTGTGTTACTGACTTTTGTGGTTTAAAAGCGCCAAATTTAAATGGTTTGTGGGTGGCGCAAAATGGTGAAATGTTGGGCGTGAAAAACAAACGCTATTTATGGAGTGATGGCAAGACACGTCATTTAACGGGTCAACTTTTGATACAGAACGAATATCTGTTGACCAGTGTTGATGGTCATGAAAAAATTATGCGTTTTAAATATAAGCTTGCTGGTAATCATTTATTGACCATGCAACCTGATGGGACTATTCGTGAATTCGTCAGGATGCCCAATAAACAAAATTTTTCTCAGATGCATTAGCCATCTGTTTCCAGTATCAAATCCACTTCCTGCATAATTTTCTGCTGTTGAGTATAAGCTCGCATTTCCAGTACGCCTTTAGTGTTAAGTGAAATAATGATGTAAAAAACATCTTTATAGCAGTTTTCATCGATATCCAGTTGAGAAGGTGTTGCCTGAGTGCTCGGGTGTGAATGTACGATAGCAAACAGATGCTGCTGTTTGTCGCGCATCATTTTTAATGCGCCTATCTGTTGTGAACCATCCATTAAAAATCGGCAGTCAGGTTTTTTTGCAACATTATTAATTGGGTAATAATTTTTTTGGTTTGAGGCGCTGTTAGAAATTAATCCGCATACCTCAGTATCCGGGTTTTGTTGTGCATGCGCCAGAAGTTTATTTATCAGTGGGCGAGGAAGGGTTAGAGTGTTTGTAGGCGAGGGCATGATTTTTCTTAATAAATTATTAATTAGTACACACTGGGCAGTTAGGGTCTTTATTGAGTTTCATGGTTCGCCACTGTAAGGCAAGGGCGTCGAATATTAACAGGCGATTTTGCAGGATTTCGCCAATACTGCAAATAAGTTTTATTGCTTCCAGTGCCTGCATGCTGCCCAGTATACCAACCACGGGTGCAAGGATACCATTGTCGCTGCAGTTAGTGTTTTCTTCACCGCCTTCAGTATACAGGCAGGCATAACAGGCGCTGTTTTGCTGTCGGTTGTCAAATACCGTTATTTGCCCTTCATATTGAATGGCAGCAGCCGAGATCAGTGCGATCTGTTGCGAAACACAGGCACGATTGATGAGAAAGCGGGTTGCAAAATTATCGGTTGCATCAATCACGCAGTTTGTTTTTTTAAACAGCGCCTCAAGTTCGTTCAGGGTTAATTGTTTGTTAACGCAGTGAATACGAGTTTCTGGATTGATTTTGAGTAAAGTGTTTTTAGCCGAACTGGTTTTATTGTCGCCAATGCTGTCGGTGTTGTGCACAATCTGACGTTGTAAATTGCTGCTATCAACGTTATCAAAATCAACCAGTGTTATCGTCCCCACGCCGGCTGCAGCCAGATACATTGCGGCAGGACTGCCCAGTCCACCAACACCCATAATAATTACATGTGCATTTTGCAACCGTTGTTGCCCTTCAATACCAAAATGCGGCAGCATGATCTGACGGCTGTAGTGCAGTAGCTGTTCGTCGTTAAAATCAATGTTGTTGTCTGGCATGAGTTAGATAGTTATAAGTTCACTGTTATACGCAGTATTGTAAAGGGCATCTCTAAAAATTCATGATTGGCATCTTCGCACTTGAGAGACTCAATAACTTCGTTGAAAATCTTACAAATAGCCCACTCAAGCTAAGATTTTCAATGTTCTTGAGTCTCTCAAGTACAAATATACTCAAACAGAATTATTAGAGGTGCCCTATAGTCAAATAATTGGTTAATGCTTTCGATATAAATCCTGCATCTTAAAACTTACAGAGTAAAACTCCCGGCTGTCATTCGGTCATGTCCCGATAAATCCTTTCTCTGTTCAATTTGGGTAAAGCTGTTTTTAGCAAAGCAATCCGCAACCTGTTGTTTTTGATCATAACCGTGTTCAATAACCAGATAGCCATTTTTTGCCAGATAATTTTTTGCGTACAGGCAGATATGTTCAATGTCGTCCATGCCGATGACGCCTGCACGTAGCGCGCTTGCTGGTTCATAACGTACATCACCCGTTAGCAGGTGTGGGTCGTGGTTTGCAATGTAGGGTGGGTTGCTGACAATGATATCAAAATCTTTTTGCTCTATATTGCTAAACCAGTTGCTGTGTATGAAAGTGATATTTTTTGTTTGATGTTTATGGCTATTGTTTGTCGCAAGTTGTAGTGCATCCGTTGAAAATTCACTGGCAAATACTTTCCAGCCTGGTTTTTCTGTGGCGATGGAAATAGCGATGGCACCGGTACCTGTACCCATATCGATTAGCTTAATGTTTTCCCTGTGGCTGAATTTGTGCAGAATATATTCAACCAGGGTTTCGCTTTCCGGTCGTGGTATGAGAGTGCTGTTATTAACCGAAAAATTTAATGACCAGAATTCACGGCATCCAGTTAGGTGGGCAACTGGGTGTCCTTGTTGCCGTTGCGCGATGAGCTGCTGATATTTTGATAGCTGCTCTTCGTGTAATTTTTTTTCCGGCCATGCTAGTAGATGTGCGCTGTTGCAATGCAGTATGTGGCTGAGTAGTAGTTGAGCATCCAATGTTGCCGATGTGCTGGAATCAGACAGTTTTTGACTGGCTTGTTGTAGTGTTTGCTGGAGGTTCATTATTAATTGCTAATTGAGAATTACGGGGGCTTGGGTTATTTTTTTGTTTTTACTAACTGCAGTGTTTTATAAACCACCAATGTAGTGTAATTCTCAATTCATAATTGGTCAGAAGCCAGGTTTGCCAGTTGTTCTGCCTGATATTCGTTAATAAGCGGTTCAACTACCTGATTTAAGCCACCCTGAATAATTTCATCCAGTTTGTATAAAGTGAGATTAATGCGGTGGTCGGTAACACGACCCTGAGGGTAGTTATAAGTGCGTATGCGCTCGGAGCGGTCGCCACTGCCGACCAGGCTTTTTCTGGTTTGTGCCTGCTCTGCCTGCTGTTTTTCGATTTTTGCATTCATTATGCGAGATTGTAATAGCGACATGGCACGGGCTTTGTTTTTATGCTGTGAGCGTTCGTCCTGACATTCCACCACAGTGCCGGTTGGAATATGCGTGAGGCGCACGGCAGAATCAGTTTTGTTGACATGCTGACCACCAGCCCCGGAGGCGCGGAAGGTATCAATGCGCAAATCAGATGGGTTGATTTCTATCTGTTCGATATCAGCAACTTCTGGCAAGATAGCAACGGTGGCTGCCGAGGTATGAACGCGACCCTGTGACTCGGTTTCGGGTACGCGCTGCACGCGATGTGCGCCTGATTCAAACTTTAACTGTGAATAAGCACCATTGCCGATGATGCGGGCAATGATTTCGCGATAGCCGCCATGCTCACCCAGATTTTGGTTGATGATTTCAATCTGCCAGCGTTTTAATTCGGCGAAACGTGAATACATACGGAACAGGTCACCAGCAAAGATTGCCGCCTCGTCACCACCTGTGCCAGCACGGATCTCAAGGAAAATATTGCTGTCATCATTGGGATCTTTGGGTAGCAGCAGCTTTTGTAGTTCAATTTCCAGCGCGGCTATTTTTTCGCGGGCATCAAGTTTTTCTTCCGCTGCCATTTCACGAACTTCGGCATCGTCGTCTTTCAGCATTTCTTCCGCAGCATCTAAATCGTCATTTGATGCGTTGTAGTTTTGGAAGCAATGAACCACTGGTTCGAGTTGTGCGTATTCCTGTGATAATTCACGAAACTGGTTTTGATCACCGATAATACCGGGGTCGGCAAGCAGACCGGCAATTTCTTCGTGTCGATCGAGCAGAGTATGCAGCTTGTTGAGTATGGATTGTTTCATTAGTCAGATTTTTTCTGATTATCATCAGCATGGTTGTTTAAAAAAAGACTTTGCGCAATATCTAAAATATCGTCACGGTTTTCCTGGCTTGCCTGACGTAATTGTGTGCAGGGTTGATGCAAAAACTTATTGGTTAACGTGTTAGCAAGAAATTCCAGTACCTGCTCGGCATCCTGACCGGCAGTCAACTGTTTTTTAGCTTTGTTTAAAACTTCATTGTTGAGCTCTTGAACGTGTTGTCTGATTTGTGCGATGACATCGACCGCACCCAGTGAGCGTTGCCAGTTTAGAAAATGACTGACCTGGGTATTAATAATTTCACGCGCCTGTTCGGCGGCCTGCAGGCGACTTTCCATATTCTCGTTAATCACTGACTGTAGATCATCTACGGTGTACAGGTAGATGTCATCCAGTTCGTTAACTTCTGGTTCAATATCACGCGGCACGGCAAGGTCAACCATAAAAATAGGTTCATGCCTGCGTTGTTTTAAAGCACGTTCAACCGTGCCTTTGCCGATAATGGGCAGTGGGCTGGCAGTGGAAGATATGACGATATCACTGCGATGCAAGTGAGTGGCAATGTGTTGCAGGCTAATCGCTTCACCATTAAATTCCTCAGCCAGCTTTTGTGCGCGGCTCAGGCTGCGGTTAGCAATGATGATTTTAGCCACCTCCTGTGAATGTAAATGTCGAGTGGTTAACTCGATGGTCTCGCCGGCGCCTACCAGTAAAACCGTGGTCTGTTTAAGGTCGCCAAAAATTTGTTTGGCAAGGCTGACTGCGGCAAATGCCACGGATACCGGGCTGGAGCCAATGTCTGTATCGGTGCGTACCTGTTTAGAAACAGCAAACGCGCGCTGATAAAGCTTGCCAAGTAACGGACCGATGGTGCCACAGTCATTGGCTTGTGCATAAGCATCTTTCATTTGCCCTGCGATTTGTGGTTCACCTAGCACCATTGAGTCTAAACCACAGGCAACTTCCATAGCGTGGCGAATAGTTTCTTCATGGGCGTGTAGATAGAGGTGCTGCTTAATATGTTTTACATCAAGTGAATGAAATTGACTGAACCATTGAATAATTGCCTGGTCGTTATTGGCAGAAGTGACGCAATAAATTTCGGTGCGATTACAGGTCGATAAAATAGCCACTTCTTCTACATGTTTAAGATTCTTCAGGCTGGTCAATGCTTCAGGCAGGGTTTGTGGTGTGAACGCAAGCCGTTCGCGTAAATCAATAGGTGCGGTTTTGTGATTGATGCCAAGTGTAATCAAAGACATAGGTGGGCGCGTAATAGTGTTCTTAACAGGAAAACAGGCAATTTTGCGCGAAGCTTGTATTTAACTCAAGCTGAATCCGATAAATACCCAGAAATATTTCTAGAAATATTTGCTGATTTATAAGAAATTCTTTATTAATACTGTAAATAGTAGTCGAAAATGCGTTATATTTCGTATTGAAATAGATTATTTGAAATATCAATATGCCAAAAATTAAGTATACCTTATTACCCAGATCACAAATTTATTTTGTACCGCTTTTTCTCATGCTGGTTCTGTCCACTGTACTATCTGCTTGCACTACTCAGCCGGTGGTGGGAGACCTTGAAAATACTTATCATGAAAGTGAAGAGCTTACCGTAGAGCAGAATGTTGAGGTCTCAGAACAGGTGAAAAGCAAGATGCCTGTGGCTACGGATGAGGTCGAAGGTACCGGGCTTGTTGTTGCTCAAAAACAGGTGAAACTGGATGCTGATTCGTTATTTAATCTACTGGCAGCAGAATTCGCCAGTAACGTAGGCGACACCAAAACTGCTTTGAAACATTTTCGATTAGCGGCTAAATCTATTGCAGACAGCCGTCTTGCAGCTCGCACGGCTTATGTCGCACTTCATGGTGAAAAATATGACGAAGCCCTGATGGCACTTGATCGTTGGCGTGCGCTTGAACCGGATGCAGCAGATTTGACGCGTATGTATGCGATTGTCTGGCTCAAACTGGATCAGCCAGAAAAATCTGTGCCATATATTGAGGAGTTGCTATCAAGTGCATTTGACACCCCGGTTGAAAAAGCCATAGCGGTGAAAGCATTTCTGGCAAAAGAAGTGTCAACCAAAAATGCTTATGTGATCTTGCAAAAATTAAATGCAGGTGAAGATAAAAACATACATCTTCTTGTTTTGCAGGCACGTTATGCCGCGCAGTTAGGAAAATATGACGAATCTTTGGTAATACTCGACCAGGTGCTGGCTATTGACCCTTCCATGCATGAAGTGTTAATTATAAAAGCAAAAATACTGTCTGATCAGGGTAAGTATGAAAAAGCTTCAGCGCTTATAAAACAGGTAGTGGAGCAGCATCCAGAAAACACTGCTTTGCGTCAACAATATGGTCGTATGTTAGTGAGGCAGAACAGTCTGCAGGCTGCCATTGAGCAATATTCAATACTGCATGAACAACTGCCTGATGATAGTGACATTACTTTAAGTTTGGCGTTGCTTCACATTGAAACGAATAATCTTGATAAAGCTGTCATCGTACTTGAACACCTGGTTGTAACCGGCAAACAAGTTTCTATAGCCAACTATTACCTGGCAAGAATTGCGCAAAATAAGGGGGATAAAAAACAGGCAATTGTTTATTATCTACAGGTCAATGACGGTGATTACGTTTTTGACGCTCAGTTAAGAGTTGGTGTTCTGTTGTCAGTGTCAGGTAGCCCCGGCGAAGGACTGGCAAAACTTGAGGAACTGGCAGCAGCGCACAGTGATTGGGCTTTACGGGTAAGAGTTTACCTTGCCCAGGGCGAAGTGTTGCGCAAGCTACAGCGCTATTATGAAGGTGTAGAAATGTTTAGCCGGGCACTGCAACAAAACCCTGAGGATATAAACCTGCTTTATGCGCGTGGTTTAATGGCAGTAAAAATTGACCGCCTCGATATAATGGAAGCCGATTTATTAAAGGTGATAGCCATAGAACCGGATAATGCCGATGCCCTGAATGCATTAGGCTACACGCTAGCTGATCGTACAACAAGACACAAAGAAGCGTTGGCGTACATTCAAAGAGCGAATGAACTGAAACCTGGTAATGCGGCAATATTTGATAGTTTAGGCTGGGTAAAATATCGCCTGGGCAGAATTGATGAAGCCCTGAAATGGTTATCCAAAGCATTTGAAAAGCTCAAAGATGCAGAAATTGCAGCGCATTATGGCGAAGTGCTATGGTATAGCAACCAGAAAGACAAAGCGCGTGAAGTATGGCGTGAAGGCAAGGAAATAAATGCAGACCACCCAGTGCTGATCGAGACGATAGAACGCTTAAATCCCTGGGAGCCTGTCCGAGAATAGAGAACCTACTGCAAATCCCATAAAGGTCATAATCTGAGCTTATTGAAATCCCTGATGTCAAGTAATAAGTGCATAGCGCAACTACTCCGTCCTTTGGTTGGTAAACGGTGCATCCCCCGGATCACGTCCGGGGCAGGCTATGCACCACTACTCGCCTCATTCAATAAACTCACCTTATAATCTTTCTGTGATTTTCGCTACGACTCCTATTCCTCGGACAGGCTCCTGGTAATCCAGATCTTAAAATCATTAATCATTATGAGCATTTTTATTAATCATGCCTAAAAACCTCATCTCTCACCTGGCTATATGCTTGTTTTGTTTGTTAATTGCATCATGTGCCACCGTAAAACAACAAATACCAACAACAGAAAAAATACAAGTAGAGCCTGCTGCATGGGCATCTGAGCAGAAAAAGCGTCAGCAGGTGAATGACTGGGAAATTCGTGGCCGTCTTGGTGTGCAAACACAAACTACAGGCGGCAGTATGGACATCATCTGGAAAAACGCAGGTCAGGATTATTCTATTCGGCTCATCGCGCCTTTTGGGGCGGGTGGTTATCGAGTACAGGGAGGCAGTGACTACGCTGAAATTCGTTTCCCTGATGGGGAGATCAGAAGAGTTGACAATATTGACACTGTTTTTAGCTCAATATTAGGCATTAATTTGCCTGCCAGTGCAGTAAAAGACTGGATCCGTGGGTTGCCAAGCAAAGCCTTATCAGTTGAGCGGATCAGTTGGAATGAGCAGGGCTTATTATCAAAAATAAAGCAGTCTGGCTGGAATGTAGAGATGACTAGATATGCAGGGGACAAAATATTAATGCCACATGCCATATATTTGAGTCGTGATGATGATAGCGAGCTGGATGTGCGGCTAATATTAAGGCAGTGGCTGGTTGACTAATAACGATGCTCTGATTGTATGAATAGCATTATCTGCCCAGCACCAGCAAAATTAAACTTGATGTTGCATATCACGGGTCAACGCGAAGACGGTTATCACCAGCTACAGACCATTTTTCAGTTTATCGATTTCTCTGATCAACTTGAATTTAAGCTAAGAAATGATAGGCATATTTGTCGCCATTGTGAAAATTTTAGCGTACCTGAAAATGAGGATATTATTATTCGTGCAGCAGAATTATTACAGAAAGAGTTTCACAGAAAATACTCTGCACAGAAAAACTCCATACAGAACACGCCCCGGGGTGTAGACATATATTTACAAAAAAACATCCCGATGGGAGCGGGCTTAGGTGGTGGCAGTTCTGATGCCGCAACGACTTTGTTAGCCTTGAATATTTTATGGAAAATGCAATTCACACTTGATGAGCTTGCCCGAATGAGTTTGTTATTAGGTGCCGATGTCCCTGTTTTTGTGCGTGGTTTTGCCGCATTTGGCGAAGGTGTGGGTGAAAAATTAACCCCGTTTTCGCCACCGATGAACTGGTATCTGGTGTTAATCCCGCCGACACATGTATCAACTAAAGAAATCTTTTTAAATCCGCAATTGACAAGAGATTGTTCTACCATCAAAATATGCGACCTTTCACGGCGTGAGTGGCAGAATGTATGTACACCGGTAGTGCTTAAAAACTACCCGTTAGTGTTGCAAGCCTTTGAACTGATTGATGAATATTCAAAAGCTTGCATGAGTGGGACAGGTGCTTCAGTATTTGCGAGTTTTGATACAAAAGCACAAGCAGAAGATGTTTTGCTACAAATTAAGAAAAATCCAGTAGCAGAATCCTGGATTAGTTTTGTTGCCAAAGGTTTAAATCAATCGCCTCTGCACCACTATTTGGAATCTCAAGCCAGTGCTTGTATTGTCACATAGTCACTGTTTTGAGAAATAAGCTATTGGATCGTCGTCAGGCAGTAAGGCATCATCAGTTTTAGATGTCATTGGGCTCTGGCATGCGCAGATTTAATTTCAGGTATCAATCAGCTGTGTAACAGCTGTGTAAAATAAGGAAAAGTAGAGTTATAGAATTTTTGGGCCGTCGCCAAGCGGTAAGGCACCAGGTTTTGATCCTGGCATGCGCAGGTTCAAATCCTGCCGGCCCAGCCAATTAAGTAAACCTGACTATGATTGTGTAGTGAGGTATAGAAAATAAACTGACAGATTTAAACCGTTACAGGTTTAACTAAAATCGTCGGGCACGATTTTGAACGTCAATCGTAAGGGCATCTCTTGATTCTGAAGGTGAAGATTGAAATTCAAAATAGGTCAGATTAAGGCGCCCGATATTATCAACATGGGCACGTGAGTG